>JAGRAT010000660.1 GCA_020434495.1 Bdellovibrionales bacterium
CTCGCTGTAGACGATACCAACGGCTTTGTTTATTTCGCGGATATAGGCGGTATCGGGAGGCCTGCTCTAATAGCAGTAAACCTCAAGCAGCGAACAGCAAAGAGGTTTGAAGGGCATCCAAGCCTGGACGCTGAGAACGTTGACCTGAGAGTTGAGGGAAAGCTCCTTACGGATCCTGGATCGGGAACCAATCGTGCTCGCGTTGCTTTAAATCCCATTACCCTGTCTGCGAATAATGAGATGATATTTTTCGGCGCAATGACAGGAACGTCTTGGTATAGTGTTCCAGCTATACTTTTTCGCGAAGGGCGGTCCAACAAAATGATCGCCGACAATATTCATTTTAAGGGACGAAAGCCCGTGTCCGATGGTGCTTCTACAGATAAGCTCGGCAACCATTTTTTCACGGCAGTTAATGACAATGCGATCGTTGCTCTCGCAGCAAATGGAGATCGAGTTACAATCGCCCAGGATAGAAAGCTCATATGGCCAGATGCGCTTTCTTTTGGTCCCGATGGATATCTTTACATCGCAGTGAATCAGCTCAATCGTGCGGCCCCGTTTAATGGTGGCATCGAGGGAGGAAAGCCGCCGTATTTGATTGCACGGGTATGGACAGGTACTGATGGAGTTTCAGGTCGATAGCGTTAAATCTACTGCCAATCGCCAATGACGGTGCGGAATATTCATTGGAGAGGCCAGTATAGAGAATAGGAATTACTATGGATGTTCCACAATATTGGATTCAGGCTGAGGCAATAGAAACCTCTCGAGAGGGTAAGAAGGTGACGGCTCACTGTTGGGGGTGGTCGTCAAATAGTGAGAGTGAAGCCAGGGAGCGTGCCGAAGAGCGAGCTCGAAACGTAGCGCGTAGAATTGTTTCCGGAGAGCCGTTGAAGCACTCCTATGATTATGGTGGAGAGCGGCCTATTCGCGAAGAACGTATTCGAGAAGAGCCGTTCGGTCTTATAACAAGAACTGGGTACGGAAGTCTTGTCCTGAATTGCCCGAGAGTGATGTTCATCGATGTTGATGAAGAGTCTAAAGGCGGGGGAATAGTTTCTTTTTTTCGTTCGTTGTTTGGAGGAGGAGCTCGCTCTAAGAAGGAATATCCAGAAGTCGAACGCCTTCGAGAATTTCAGAAGGCCAACAAACGTTGGAGCTTTCGCGTTTATAAAACGCATAGCGGATTTCGGTATATCGCTATTAACGGAGAGCAGGATCCGCTAAGCGAAGAGGTACGGAGGGTCATGGAAGCAGTCGGTGCCGATCCCCTCTATATAAAGCTCTGTACTACGCAGAAGTGCTTTAGAGCTCGGGTAAGCCCGAAACCGTGGCGCTGTGGATCTTTTTCTCCACCCGTTCGCTTTCCATTCGCTACAGACCATCAGAAATCCGCCTTTGAAAAGTGGCTTGATAAGT
>JAGRAT010000661.1 GCA_020434495.1 Bdellovibrionales bacterium
CTCTAACTTCTCTTTGGCACACGAGCCATCGGAGGAAGCCGGGCCAAGTTCAATTACTCCCCTATTGCCCTTTAATTGAATCACGCCATTTTCTTCTGCAAAAAATCTGAGAAGTTTTCTCGAGTCTGATTTGAGAAGCTCGACATCTCCATTCTCTGCTATCTCAGAAAGCAAATCTCCTTCTGGAAGAGAAGATAGGGGCTCTAATGCTCTTTCTTCCTTTAGAAATTGCAAAAACTGCTGAGGAGAAACATAGAAGAGCAATTCAGTATGATTGAGGTGCCTAATCGGCGGTAGATTCGCTCTTGCCCAGCGATGCTGTTCGAAGTTCCAAAAGACTCCTATCAAATGGTTAACTGGGAAAATGTTCAGTCCCAGAAGAATATGATGAGGATTAATCGGGACTCCCTCTAGTCCCTCTTCTCGAAAAAATTGGGCCCGCTTTCCTCGATTCTGTCCCCAATCAAGATTTGAGTCCGCAAGATATCGAAAGGCTTCCCGCTTTGGACTTACAAGAATATTCGAAAAAGAAAGTCGGTTAATAGGAAACTGGGCTATTTCAACTAAAGCGAGCGTGAGAAGAACCGCTGCTGGAATCTTTACATTCTTCTTGTAACGAAAAATCTCTTCGAGTCCCGAAGAAGCAACAATAAGAAAGAGAGGAAGAGTCATGAGAACATACCGATACCCTACTTGAACTTTTACAAAGAGCGAGAAATGGAGAAATAACAGTACAGCGAGCAGGAGAACTCCGGCACCTTCCTTCTTCCCTTTCGAGGAGTTCCCGATTGAACCAAGGTAACGACAGATTCCAACAATTGAGATAACAAGAAGGGCTAGCGGAGTTTTAAGGAACATTAAGATCAGGTAGTAACTCCAAATCCCCTGCCCGTGCCATTCTCCCAATATTATATTGTTCCACTGATCACGCTTAGCAGCCATCGAGAGGTGATCAAATCCGGAGATGAAATCATAAGGCAACGGAACCGGCAGCCACGGCATGATTTGCTGAATTTCACGAAACTGTGGATTAAAGAAATGAAATTCTCCAAGAGGAGTACCGACCCCAACCCAAAGATAGAAAAGACAAATCACAAAGCATGATGTGACAGCAACGATAACGAGAGATAAAAGAAACTGTCCGAGGCACCTTAGACGGTGGAAAGAGGAGATCCAGCTTGCGAAAGCAACGAGTATCGCCGCCCCTAAAATGAAGGACGCTGTGTATTTGGAAACAAACAGGAGTCCGAGAGTGAGACCAGTGGCAAAAGCCCAGACCGGTTGTAGTCGTTCATTCAGCCGGAGGAATGAATACATGAATAGTAGCAGACTCGCTGAGAACGGAATGTCTGTCGTTAGAAGAGAACTATGAGCTGTGAGATTCGGCTCCAAACTGAGAAGCACTATCACAAGGAT
>JAGRAT010000662.1 GCA_020434495.1 Bdellovibrionales bacterium
TAAATACTTCATACCACTCACCCTACAAATCATCAGTACACGATAATGCAAATTATGTACCAACTATGGTTAACGAGAATAACGGGTTCGTCACCCAAGAAATTCCCGAGAAAGCCGCACGCTGGATAAAGTTTTAGCCAAGGGACGAAGCTCTATTGTGCCCATGTATTATCCACTGCTCCTTTTGTTATGACGCTTACCGGTGAAGACGAATACTATTTTATGCAATTATTTTGCATACTGACTTCCCGAGCCCTTCTTCTTTACCCTCTACTTACCGAGAACACGTAGGGGAATACTGAAGAGAGGTAGGAAAGTGCCTGAATTCACGGGCATTTGATTAACTCAACTCGCCATATACTATGAGTCTGGTAACTGGATTGGGGGCAGAATCGTGAATATCATTCATAGCCGCGGGGATTCCGGCACAGTTGCCACAGACCTAAATGCGACTCTCCTTCCTGACGGACCAGTCAAAGTCGAACGCGACTCTATTCCGGTGCTCCTCAATGCATGCCGGAACTCCGGTCTTGGACTAATTTATGTCACTGGAAACGCTCTACCCGTGGCACTGGAACTCTTCCAGCAGTACAACTTGCCGTTGCCGGAGTACTTCATAGGAAATGTTGGCACAAGCATCTTCAGGCGAAATGATTCTCAACTTCAGCTACAGCCGTATGACGAGGACACCGATTTTGCGGACCAAGTTGCAGATTCTACTCCAGGCTGGAGCATAGAAAAATTTAGGAGAGCCCTCCAGTCTCTTGATGGCCTGATGGAGCAAGAAGATTGGAGGAACAACGCTCTCAAACTGAGCTACTACACCGCTGCACACGAGTTGGCAGAACTCGGTTCTGCGGTAAAAACAAGACTCGAGCAATTTTGCTCAGATTTTTCGGTAGTCATTTCAACCCACGGCGATGCTGAAACAGGGCACCAGAAGGGCTATCTCGATATTCTCCCGACGAGAGCGACTAAAGCCGGTGCTCTGCGATTCTTAATGGAGAAGCTCGGTATAACCGGCGAAGAAGTAGTTTTTTCTGGAGATAGTGGAAATGACTTGGATTGCCTATCAGCGGAATGGCGGTCAACATTAGTAAGAAATGCTTCTCCTGAAGTGAGGGCCGCTCTCGCTAAACTGAAAAACGGAGAAGGCCCCAGCCGAATTCACTACGCAGAAGGCTTGGGAAACTTAAATGGATACTACAGTGAGGGGATTATCGAGGGATTGATTGTTCACGGATTCCTGGGTGAGGGATTCGCTCAGTTAACATCGCATTCCTAACCCCCCTCCCATCAGTGTCTGAAGGCTATCTAAAAACGATTTGCTGATACGAAGACTGAGATCCTACGATCTAGGCGACCTACTTATTATGTTCCCTCTGCTGTCGCACTTACACGGTACGCATCATAC
>JAGRAT010000663.1 GCA_020434495.1 Bdellovibrionales bacterium
CAACGGTCATATCCGTGATCAGTTGAAAAGAGCAGCAACTTCAATCCCACTCAATCTTGCGGAAGGCTCAGGGAAGATGAGCAATAAAGACAAGCTTCGCTTCTATGCCATCGCTCGAGGTTCTGCGATGGAGTGCGCCGCAATTTGCGATGTTCTTGTTTTGACTGAACCTCGTTTGAAGAATTCTGCGGAAGCTGCGAAAGAGAGGCTTGAGCAGATCGCAAGGATTCTTACTACTATTTGTTCTAAAAATTAGGCTGAGGCTGAGACCAAGTAAAAGACGGAGACGAAGATATAGGCTGAGTATGAGACTTTCTCCGAAATTCTTCGGTAACTCGGAAGGCAATACAACATCGTGGTTTTTAGGTCGCTGTGTCCCAGCAGTTTTTGAACTGTTCGAATGTCTTGCCCGCATTCTAGTAATCGGGTGGCGAAAGAGTGCCTGAAAGTATGAGCTGAGATCTTTTTCCGAATACCGGCCTTTTCGGTCGCTCGCTTGATGTGCTTACTGAGCACATCATCGAAGAGATGATGTCTTCTTTTTAATCCAGTGCGTGGGTCTTGAGAGATTCGATGTGCGGGAAAGAGATACTGCCATGCTAGCGACTTTGCTGCATTTGGATATTTCGTCTCGAGAGCATTTGGTAGAAATACCCTTCCACCGCTACGTTCAAGATCTTTTGTGTGAATTTCTGAAACCTTTTCGATCTGTTTCTGCAGCAAGGTTCGAACAGTTTTTGGTAGGGGAACCACCCTGTCTTTTTTGCCTTTGCCTTGTCTAATCCAGATCTGACTTCTCTCAAAGTCAATATCTTTTACTCGTAGGCGTAAGCACTCTTTTAATCGCAACCCACATCCGTAGAGCAAGCAGGTCATGAGTTTATAGGTTCCGGGTAGGTGCGTCAGAATCTGCCGAACTTCTTCCTCGCCGAGTAGGGTAGGGAGGAGGGTCGGTTTTTGAGCCCGAGCGAATTTACCAAAATCCCCAATTTCGCGCCTCAAGACTTCTCTATAGAGAAAAACTAGTGCGTTTAGTGCTTGATTCTGAGTGGATGAACTCACATTTCTCTCGTTCGCCAGATATGAGAGAAATTCAGAGATTTCCTGCTCCCCCATTTCCTCCGGGTGTTTCATCTTTTGAAAGCGAATGAACCGGACAATCCAGCGGACATAAGTCTTTTCAGTGCTATAGGAATATTGCTTTTCTCTGATTCGTCTTCGAACTCGTGGAATCAGCTTCATAGTAACTCCAGTAATATATTATATAGAAATAATATAGAATCAAGGATGGGAGTCAATAGATTCGGAGCGGTTTAACCGTAAGCAGGAGATCTCTTAAATTCCCAAGATCTCCTGTTTTGTCCTGATCTCCGTTTATTTCCGGAGGAA
>JAGRAT010000664.1 GCA_020434495.1 Bdellovibrionales bacterium
ATGCTCTCGTGAACCATGGATATGCTGTTTTAGCGTTGAACTATCCAGGTAGCACCGGCCGAGGGTGGGCTTTTGAATCCCGATTCCATAACAGTGATATTGTCGAGTGCCTTCAAGCGCTGTATCCGTTCTTCAAAAAAAGAGGGTACAACGTCATTGTACCGTGGTCCATCTCCTCTGGAGTCTCGGTTCTAGAACAGTGGGTTCGCAGCAGGCTGCCAATTTCAGCTGCTGTTTCCCAAGCATCTGCTTTGAATCTCTCCCAGAGACTAGAGCTCAGAGAGCAATTTGAGCTCCGCAATATTCCTTATTTTTCAGCTCGTGGGCTTTTCGATCGACATCCCGGACAGGATGCAGACTACCTCTATCGAGGAGGCCATGATATCACCGATCCTGCACAGTTTACTGAATTAATTACGAAAGTTTCTAAATTTCTCGACAAGTCCAGATCTCTTCCCATACTTGAATAATTGAATATCCCCTCAAGGAAGTTGTTGATCATCCGCTTCGATCTTTTTAGTGTCACCTCTAACAAAACCTTCCGCATTGGTGTGGTTACTGCCTATTGAATAGAGAGGTGAATCGCTATGTCCTATTTTGATACCTTCCTGCCCTTCTTCAAACAGCACACCGGGAAATTCCTTCTCAGTGGTGCATGTTTGGTGATGCTTTTTCTGGCTGCTTGTGGAGACTCTGACGAAGATGTGGCATTCCGAAAGGCGATCTGTGCATTAGCAGCAGAATCTCGGGACGTCTTTGTTCTTGGTGGTAGCGATGGAGAATCGTTTTATAGCGCCGATGGAGGACTAAGTTTTGAACGTGGGAATTCCAATACGACAAGCGACCTTACCGATTCAGAATACAATTTGGGCGTTGTCTGGTCAGTCGGTAAAGGTGGGTATTTGGGGAGTCAACTTTCGTTAGGCGCTGATTATACCCTCTCGGATTCTGGAACGACTGAAGACCTCTACAACTTGAAGTGGGTTACTCCGACGATTGGACTCGCTGTGGGTGACAACGGAGTGGTGTCGAGATCCACCGATGCTGGAATTACCTGGACTTCTCAAACTATTGGTGATTCTCATTTGAGAGGTGTTGATTGTTCGTCGGCGACAAACTGCTGGGTCGTTGGAACGGGGATGGGACTTTACTGGTCAGGAGATGCCGGTGAAACATTTATGCGATTGAATCCAGACCTTGGGCTTGATTCTACGATTGATTTTCATGGTGTATCTACTCCGTCCGAGGGAGCAGCTTGGATTGTTGGTTCGGTCGGCACTGTCTTCAAAACCACCGACTTTGGTATCTCTTATTCATATATTGATTCCGGAACCAGCAATAGTTTGAACGATATCTACGTTGATGAGTCAGGCAACGGATT
>JAGRAT010000665.1 GCA_020434495.1 Bdellovibrionales bacterium
GGTTACGGACGCCGTCAACACTACGGTCTCATTAGCCCTCAAAGTACCGAGTGCTTCAATTGAATCAAACCAATCTGCCATGCGCACCTCTGCAACTATGACTTGTGGAGCTGATTGTGCAAAGCTCGTTACAGGAAGAATCGAGGCGAGAGCGAGAATGATGATTGGGCACGCCTGCGATACTCTCCCTCTGAAGTATCGAAACTTTTGCGCTCCATGAAGTTTCATGTCAGATAAATGGTCCGTGAAAAGATTTGAAGCGAAGATTGCAAGAAGGAATATTAAAAAGTGAGTCATAGTTCTGCCCGCCGTACACTCTGCTTGCTTTTCACGTCCCTAACAAGAGTTTCACGGGGAAAACGCCACACTCTGCTCGAGGGTTTCCTCAGGACTGTCCTTTTTGGGGCGCTCACATTCATCACTGGTTGTACTGTAGGCCCAGATTATACTCCGCTCGAAGTAGAGCTCCCAGACGGGTGGAAACAGAGCGAGCTTCCAAATCCAGACGCTCTCCATGAATACTGGAAATCGCTCAACGATCCGCTCCTGGACGAGCTCCTTGAACTCGGAGTAGCGAACAACCACTCCCTCAAAGGAGCCTTGTTGCAAATAGAAGAAGCTCTTGCTCTGTACGGAGTTTCAAGAGCTCAGTATTTCCCGGACATCGATCTCCAAAGCGGCGTCTACAAAAGACGACGCAGCGAAGGAGTAGCATCTGCGATTCAAAACCCAAATAATAATTTCCTATCACTGGGCGGAGCCCTTGCGTGGGAAATAGATCTTTTTGGGAGAATACGTAGGATCAACGAGTCATCACATGCCTCCTTGCAAGCTGTCGAAGAGAGCTACTTCGGAGCACTGGTCACACTTCAAGCAGAGATCGCAAACTCCTATATTCGTTATCTTGCTACGAAATCAGCCGCAAATCTTACGAGGGAAAATATCCAGCGACAGGAAGAGAGTCTTTCGCTAGCCAAAGATAGGTTCGAAGCTGGCATTGCGCCAGAGCTTGACATTCGCCAAGCAGAGTCCAACCTCGGAGAGACTCGTGCGGCCCTTCCACTTATACGGAAGTCTCAGATTGTCGAGGTCCACAATCTCGCCGTTCTAACAGGAAAATATCCGGACGATATTCGCATAATACTTGAGTCTGCTCCTGACACCCTCCCCGAGGTCCCGACCCTCGAAAGAAACTCATTGCCATTAGATATTCTCAGGCAACGGCCGGATCTTCGAGCTGCAGAGCGAAGTTTAGCAGCGCAACATGCTCAGATTGGGATTGCCCAAGCGGAGCTCTATCCAATTATCTCACTCCCCGGGTTCTTTTCATTCGAAGCCTTGAACACTCTCGAGGATGCTTTTCTTGGTAGTAGCCTCGCC
>JAGRAT010000666.1 GCA_020434495.1 Bdellovibrionales bacterium
AATCGCGGTTCGAAATCGGTCCGGAATGCTCGCTATATTTTCTCCGGTGGCAACAATAACAACACTAATGTCACGAGCTAGCGGTTGTGCTGATTCTACCTTTCTCTCCATGCCAAGAATTTCTTGAGGCGAAATTTGATGGCCGTATTCCCCTAAAAGCTTACTCAGTTCATCAGCGCTTGCCTGTAATCCTGCAGGATCCCGTAAATTTATGGGATTGTTCGAAACAAACGACTGAGCAGCATCGACATTCCCAGCAGCACCTTGCCGAGGATCGCGCTGTAAGAAAATTCCCATCGCCTGGTCATACTGCCGAGCGCGCACGTGCGAAGTGTCGTGCCCTATGCTCTGCATTCCAAGAAACTCATTGTTATTAACTGAGCCAGAGCCTCCCGCAGAGCGTTTGGTAGCTTTGCCATCAAAGGAATAGACATATTCCTCGGTAACGGCACTACTTCCGTCAGTAAAGACCTTGCTCACTGAGTAGTTCGAATCGACGGTCGGGTAATAACCTGTAACCGCTCCAACCGATTCCTTGTAAAAAGCTATGTCCTCATCAGCAACACCAGGGTATGGAACATGCACGGTCTTTTCGCCTTGCCTGTTCTCGGTGATTAAGCGTGTTGATCCAAGCCAACGGTGGGTAGAGCGCTCGGCAGTAGCGGCGTCTTCTACCGCAAAAAGCCTTCCGAAGAGATCATATTCCATCGCTACAAGGGTACTGCCCGAGGGATCTTTAATCTCTGTCATCTCACCGAGAGTGTTGTATCCATACCCCTTTCCATCTGGATTCCGCGTTACTCTATCAGCTGCGTCGTAAGTAAAAGGAAGCCCGTTAAAGCTTGCGTAGAGCCCGGTTGTTGGATCGATTCCGTAGGTGTCAACGGTCGTACCACTTGAATCGGTTGTTCTACGCTCACGCCGAAGTTGAGAGCTTCCAAAGTACTCAAGCTCGACTTCAGTTGCAGCTCTAGCCTGAGGGAAAGGGACTTCAAATTGCTGTAGATCAAGCAATCCTAACTTTGCGCTCTTGGTGCGCCCCAACTCATCGAATTCAAAACGCGAACCAATTCCCTGAAAGTTTGGCTGCGCTACCTTTGTTACAAATAAACGAGAGTCGCGCTCAAGCACCTCATAGCCATCTACAAATTGTCCATTGAGTGTTGCAAAAACACTCTTTAAGAGCCCATATTGATCATAGACAACGTCGGTAACCATGCCATTTGAACGGGTAAAGCGTTTTGGCGTAGCGCCGTCGTACTCAAAACTCGCTGCAACCTGAGGTAATCCCGAACCTTCAAGCTCTATAGCAGCTAAGCGTTGCTGGGAGTCCCTGCGAGCTCTCCAGGTAACTTCACCACTAGGACCAC
>JAGRAT010000667.1 GCA_020434495.1 Bdellovibrionales bacterium
TGCAGACCAGCCGTAAATTTTATCGGCACTCCCACATTTGCAGCTGTTCTTAGCGCAAATGCAACGCGCGCGGGAGATGGCACAAGATGATCTTCAACTCCTCCGCAGCGAAGCTTCACGCCAACAATTCGGTGGTCTTGCTCCTCTTTAATAGATCTCACAAGGTCGGAAAAACTCTTCTCCCATCCGTCATGGAGAGGGACTTCATAGAAAAGTGAGATCTTCTCTTTTCCGTTCAGTTCCCTTTCAAAATTCCGGAGCGCCGCCTCGTTCCCAGCCAGAATCTCACTCGGTGGGGTCTCAAGTGAGAGCACCGTTTCAACAGCACCAATTTCTACCCGTCCGTTATGAAGTTTGATTTTCTCCCTTACCACCTGAAGATCGTGGAGGAGATCTCTGGAAACAAGGGAGACATCCAAGATTTTTGTGTCGGAAAAAGGGGCGAGTAAAGCTTCGTTGAGTTTTTCGAAATGTCCCGTGGTAAGGATGAACCGCTTTAAGATCCAGCTATCGGCTCTATCAAGATACTGCCGATAGTTAGCTATCGACTCGCCCAAAGAGAGGGCCGCAGGCGGGAAAAGGCCAGCATAATCAACGAGCCCAGAAAAGAACTCTTTAGCGGTAGGAGTTACAGCAGCACTCTCCATAGATCCCTCTCAGAAGATAACAAGGGAGATCCTTACCACTATCCTGCCTGCCCGCAAATGAAATTCCCGGCCTAGTCGTCGAAAGCCTCCCGCTTTCGGCAGATTTTACCGGCAGTATAAGTGTGAAACACAAGCTGGTCTAAGCGAACTTCTATCTCTCGCTCCAGGCCGCCTGTCGAGCCGTAACAACCTTACTGAGATTAAAGGTCGCAGTTCCATCGACTTCACTAGTTGATTCCGGTGAGAGTGGAGTCTTTCCGTACCGGTCTGTTCCATCAATGCCAAAGGTTGAGATCATTCTATCTCGCATCCGTTCTAGGGCCTTTTCAACCTCTGCTTGCGGAGCAGCAAAGAGTTCAGAATCCCCTGGTTGCGGGGCGTCGCTTACGGTGACACGTCCCTGAGAGATGGAGACTTGGGCTTCTAGCTTCCCTCGCCCAAGTTTATCGCCTTCAAGTGGAATATCGACTCGGAGCGATGAACCATCTTCTGGAAGACTAATTCGCTCACCATCAAGAGTTTCGACCGCTCCTTTCCCTTTTTTATCAATAACGACTTTAGAAGCTTCAATTACCTGTGACATAGATCAGGTTCCCTCAAAAACACTCTCCCCCAACATGGTAGATGGGATGGCACTAGTCAACCGCTCTGGCGGGTGAATACAAATATTCATCCACCCACCTTTTCCTTCAATCAGTTACCCCTATTTTAG
>JAGRAT010000668.1 GCA_020434495.1 Bdellovibrionales bacterium
GATTTGGTAAAAACACTCTCGACCATTAATGGTGTTCAGCTCGGAGTACTCCCTACTGATGGTTCAACAGTGTTCCCTGGAGTATTCCTACAAATAGCCTCAAGCGAGGGAGACTCTTCCGCTACCACTATCAAATCGAAACTGAGCGAAGTAGCCGCTCAACAAGGGCTGCCAGCAACTGCTTGGCAGAAAAAAGATGTCGATGGTGTGTCGGTTGAGTACTTGCTCACCCCGCTCGGCCTTGGGGTGTTCCTTGCCTCTGACGGACCGAATCTGATGATCACTTCCTCAGAGAACGCCATCAAGCGTCTGATCACTGCCAGAAAGACCAACGATCAGAGTCTCTTTGCAGAGCTCCCTTCAGAGGTTCAAAAGTCGCTCACCGGATCCTCACCTCTCCTCGTCGCTTACTTTAACGCCGAGAGAGGAATTGACCTCTTAAAGAGCGTGGAGTCGAGTTTTGCAATGTTCACCCAAGGTCAGGAGCTCCTTCCAAAGGAACAGTTGGAAGATATTCGAAAAATGGGAACTAGCTACACTCTCGCTTCATACGACAAAGGTCTACTGAACGTTTCAGGGCTGACCGTCCCTGCATCTCAACAGCAACACTAGTCTGGCGGCTGTTAAGAAATGAGAGAGTCTGCCCTTGCCTTCAGAGATAGCGCAGGGGCAGGCTCCCCGGTCGACAAAGCTCAGTATGGAGGAGTTTACCTCCGACCAATTTTAGATCTCACGCTCTACCCCGCTTCACTTCGAGTAGAGCGAAGCATCCGACCGATTCTGCTGTCATCCTAATTACTTGGATTCCTGCACTTTTCCCCAGAGTTCCGCTCGATGCTGGAATCGCTATTTCTTGTCAGTACATCTTAATCGAAGAAGAGCTGATGAGCCTCCGAGTTCGAGTTCAGCGAATCACCAAAGTTTTGTAGCTTCACAAAGGTTATTTCATGGACACTCTCACCAGACTTATGGAAATTTCCAGCAGGCTTGATCACCTCGAAAACATCGCTGAGTGGATATCTCGAGAGACAGTAAATGCTGACGGCGGGTTATCCCAGTCAGGTACCCTTATCTGTGTTCTTGCAGATGAGGTCAGAGAAGCTATTTACGAGATGGCGAAGAGTTTTGAAGAACATCAAGAAGATATCGAACCGATTCTGGATATCGATGAGGAAACCATCCACTAAGGGAAGTGGCCCCGGCCGATTGGGACGAATTATCCAACAATCGGCACATCGAACAGAATCGATTTGTCTCTGATTGAATCGCTAGAAGACCGAGAAGAAGAAGACCTAAGAGTTTTTTTCTCGAGCGTTTTTCACATCACCTTTTTTGATTTGGCTCTAGCTTAGG
>JAGRAT010000066.1 GCA_020434495.1 Bdellovibrionales bacterium
TGAGGCATTGGTCCATCAGCAGCGCTTACAACGAGAATTGCCCCGTCCATCTGCGCCGCACCTGTAATCATGTTCTTCACATAGTCAGCGTGGCCCGGACAGTCAACGTGGGCGTAGTGGCGGTTCTCTGTTTCGTACTCAACGTGCGCTGATGCAATAGTAACAGTCTTCGTCTCGTCTCGCTCAGTTCCACCCTTAGCGATATCTTTGTACGAAATTACTTTTGCAAGACCTTTCGCGGCCTGGTTCGCAACAAGAGCGGCTGTCGTAGTGGTCTTCCCGTGGTCGACGTGCCCGATAGTCCCGACGTTAACGTGGGGCTTGGTTCTTTCAAACTTCTCCTTTGCCATAGTGCTTAATCCTTTTAGTTCCTATTTCCTTAAGTAATTAATCGAAAAAAACTCAACTCAGACACGACTCGCAAGAATGTTCTTCCTGTATCAACCCTGCGTTACTCATGCTCTATATCTACCGACGCTCTAATTTAGAGCAGGAGCAAAATAAAAACAAAGGGCCGAACCACAAAAAAAAACAGAGGCACAAAAAATATCCAACCACAAAAAAATATCGTGGAATTTATAGTGGCCTCCGCCCTCTTCAGCGTTAACAAGCCGTAAGACGAGGGTCCATAAACTACTTAGAAGCGATAGATTCTGCAATATGTGAGGGAACTTCTTCGTAATGATCGTATTCCATCGAAAAAGTAGCCCTTCCCTGCGTATTCGAACGTAGGTCAGTAGCGTACCCAAACATCTCTGCCAGTGGAACCTCTGCAGATATAACCTGCCCTCCACTACGAGCATCCAGCCCCTGAATTTTTGTTTTTTTTCGGTTTAAATCCCCTACAACATTACTGGTAAACTCTTCTGGAGCGACCACTTCGACCTTCATTACCGGCTCGAGAAGAGCCACTCCTGCCATTCTCGCGGCTTCTTTCACACACATCGAACCTGCAATTTTAAAGGCCATTTCACTAGAATCGACCTCGTGAAAGCTACCGTAGAAAAGCGTTACTCGGATATCAATCAGGGGATATCCAGCATAAACTCCGCCCCTTAGAGCTTCCTCAACTCCATGTTTTACGGCTGGAACATACTCCTTGGGGATAACCCCTCCCTTAATTTCGTCTACAAACTCAAAGCCACTCCCAGCAGGAAGGGGTTCCAGCCGCAGATGAACATGCCCATATTGACCTCGGCCCCCAGTTTGCTTGGCATATTTCAACTCGTGCTCGGTTTTTGGAGCAGTAATTGTCTCTCGGTAAGCCACCTGAGGTTTGCCAACCGTGGTTTGAACGCCAAACTCCCGCTCTAATCGGGTTTTAATAACATCAAGATGGAGCTCACCCATCCCGTGCATTATCGTCTGACCACTTTCCGGATCAGTTTGAATACGAAGGGACGGATCCTCCTTTCCAAGCTTTGAAAGGGCCATCCCAAGCTTCGCTTCATCGGCTTTTGATCTCGGCTCAATCGCTACCCCTATCACTGGATCAGGCGCAAAAATACTCTCTAAGAGGATCGGATGAGATGGCGCACACAACGTATCACCGGTAAACGTTTCTTTCAGACCAACCGCGGCTCCGATGTCACCCACTCCGATCGACTTCACCTCTTCCCGATTGTCCGCGTGCATGCGCACCAAACGACCAACTCGCTCCTTCTTGTCACGAGCGGAGTTGAGAATCATCGCTCCAGTTTCAATTTTCCCAGAGTAAACCCTAAAAAAGGTAAGCACCCCAACATAAGGGTCGGTAATAATTTTGAACGCTAAGGCACTAAAGGGCTCTGACTCCTTCGCTTCACGGGTAAGCGGCTTTCTTTCCTCGGTATCATCAGGAGCAAATCCAGTCACAGGAGGAACATCGAGGGGTGACGGCAAGTAATGAAGGACAGCATCAAGGAGTGGCTGAACACCCTTATTTTTAAAAGAACTTCCTCCAAGGACTGGAAAGATCTCCCTATTGAGCGTCCCCTTCCGAATACAGGCTCGGATATCTTCGGGAGCGAGTTCTTCTCCGGAGAGATACTTCTCCATAAATCCTTCATCACAGTCGGCGATGTTCTCAAGCATGTACTCGCGAGCAGCACTCACTTCATCCTTCAACTCATCTGGAATTTCGCGAGTCTCATAGTTGGCGCCCTTGCTCTCATCAAGATAGTAGAAAGCTTTGAGGTCGATGAGATCGACCACCCCAAGAAGTTCACTTTCTCGACCGATCATTACCTGCAACGGAACAGCTTTTGCGCCAAGCCGATCGCGAATAGTTTGGATTGCCTTTTGAAAGTCGGCACCCGTTTTATCCATCTTGTTGATAAAGCAGAATCGCGGAACCCCGAACTTGTTCGCTTGCCGCCACACTGTTTCCGACTGTGGCTCCACTCCGTTTACTGCATCAAACACGGCTACGGCGCCATCAAGAACCCGCAAGCTACGCTCTACTTCAATGGTGAAATCTACGTGTCCAGGAGTATCGATAATGTTGATCTTATGCTCAGGAAGTGTCCCCTCCGCACCAGCCCAGGTACAAGTAGTCGCGGCCGAGGTGATGGTAATTCCCCTCTCCTGCTCAAGCTCCATATAGTCCATGGTAGCCGCACCTTCGTGCACTTCCCCAATTTTGTAATTGATACCGGTATAGAAAAGGATGCGCTCAGTCGTCGTCGTTTTACCGGCGTCAATATGAGCCATAATTCCAATGTTTCGTGTTTTCGAAAGATCTACTTTAGCCACTCACCACGCTCCAACTACCACACATACAAAGAGATCAAAGAAGACATTCAGCAAATGCGAGTCTCAATGCACCATGAAATCAATATCACAAATGGGTGCCCATAAGCAGACCCAGCATAAGGAGACTCTGCACGAGCCCTTAGCAGGGACGATACAAATATTTACTGCAGAGATATACCCAGGCAGACAGATACCCAGTCACAGAGATAAAACCAGTCACAGAGATAAAAAGCGTGAAGTCGACGAGCCTACTACCACTTGAAGTGAGCAAACGCCTTATTCGCATCAGCCATTCGGTGAGTATCCTCACGCTTCTTAACGGCTGAACCTCGGTTGTCATTTGCTTCAAGAAGCTCACCAGCAAGACGAGCCGAGAGAGTCCTCTCACTCCGCCCCTCAGCAGCAACCTTCAACCATCGAAGCGCTAATGCCTGCGCTCGCTTTGGGCTCACTTCGGTTGGAACCTGATAGGTCGCTCCACCCACCCGTCGAGAACGAACTTCCACTGATGGTTGGATGTTATAAAGGGCTCGATGAAATAGCTCGAGAGGCTCGCTTTGAGTTTTTTGTGCGATAGTATCCAAAGCATCGTACATCGCTCGCTCAGCAACGCTTTTCTTCCCATGCTTCATCAGGGTGTTTACCGCTTTTGCGAACACCACATCCTTATACTTCGGATCTGGAAGAATCTCTCTGGAAAAATCTCTCTTCTTTCTAGTCATGGTATCAACACTCTCAAACGAAACACTTTCAAACGAAATAAACAGCTCTTGGCCTCAAATCTCTTCCTCTACGGAACTCGCTCACCCTACTTAGGTCTTTTCGCCCCGTATTTTGAACGACCCTGCTTTCGGTCCTGAACTCCGTGAGCTTCAAGCTTTCCACGGATAATGTGGTATCGAACTCCCGGAAGGTCCTTAACCCGGCCACCACGAATAAGCACAACTGAGTGCTCCTGGAGGTTGTGGCCAACACCTGGAATATAGCTGGTTACTTCGACACCAGTAGTCAACCGCACCCGCGCTACCTTTCGAAGTGCCGAGTTCGGCTTCTTCGGTGTTTGTGTATACACACGAGTACAAACTCCTCTTCTTTGAGGACACTTCTTAAGCGCTGGGCACTTTACTCGAGACGGTTTTGACCCTCGTCGCTTTCTCACCAATTGGTTAATAGTTGGCATAACTTACGCTGCTTCGTTTAACAATTTCTAAACTGTTTTTCATGCAAGTCCGCTGGGCTAATACACGCCCCTGCAGCCTCGCTCTTAAAAAAGAGCCAGAAGATTACGGTTTTCAGAGAGAATACTCAACCTTAGGGACCCTTATTTTCTCGCTCTCTCAGTTTTTGCCCCCAGTTAGCCTAAAGGATCGGTTGATTACCAGGAAAGCTAGGGTAAAGATGGGGTTCCCGGAGGACAGAGGTGGAGCTAAGCGTTAAATGAAGATCGTAACCGGCAAAAGAGTGGCTGCTGTCAGCGCCCTTAGCGCTGTAACTCTTGGAGCCTATTACCTATCTGAGCGTAGTTCCAACCAAAGTGCGGCTGAACAAGTAATCAATTTCCACCTTGATAAAGCTAGCCGCCAAGCTAGTGGAGCCCAACCCCAGTCAGAGGTAGCTCAAGGAAGAGGCCAGGCAACTGATTACGCCCCAGCCCCAAGACGGACCGAAGCACGCGGCCCCTCCCCGCACTCCACCGAGAGAACACTGGTTGGTTTTCAAGAATATTCGGAGGTAGAGCTCGAGGGATCTGGCGTACTGAATGAAATTGGGCAGGCCGTGCAAAACCTTACCAGTATAGCTCCAGACGAAGAAGCCAAGCTCTCTGCGAAAGAACTGCTCTCTGAACACCTCCCCTTTCAACTTAGTGAAGAGGCGATCGCTCGAGCCCGGCCGAAGATGGAAGCCGTTGTAGATGGGGTGCTAAAGGAGCGACAACTGAACTTATCAGAGGAAGATCGCACTCGACTCGTTGATGCCACCCTTGTCACCTACAAAATGACAGAGGGACTACTCGAGGCGATGAGCGCATTCCGCTACGTTCGGGGGATGGAAGATTTTTTACGTCTTACCCCCTATGAACTACAGATAGTATCCGAAAGAGTCGAGGCACGTGGTCCCGTAGACAGAGCAATGCTCGGCTCTGCCGCCTCAGCGCAGTTCATACAGTTTATCGAAACCCTTGGCCAAGATCCTTCGCTGCTTGCCAACTTTCAGCAGCTCTTTCCACATTTCGGAATGCCTCGATAACCGTTAACTTCTTAGGCCCTTAAGGCTCGCGATTCGCTTGCAGAGTCGCCTTGTATCGCAAGAACTCCTCCTTCAGCTCCCTTTGATCCGGAGCGTTTCTCCGAATAAGAAGCTCGTCTGGAATAAAAAACTCGTCTCCAAGTTCAAGCACACTCGGGTTCATACCGGGGTTCGCCAACACGATCTGCTCCCAATTGGCCATATTTCCTGTGTACCAGAGGGCGAGCAACGACAAGGTTTCACCTTTTAAGGTTACCGTGTGTGTCAATCGCGGAGTCAGTGCCGTTGGGACAGCTATCGCGGGAGCCTCCTCAGCAGCTGCGTCTACAACCTCGACTGAGGGATCTACGACAACTGGCTCCACTGGCTCTGCAAGCAGGTCTGCAATCTCTACCGCAGGAGGAACAGCAGATGAAGCAGTTTCAAACGCGAGCTTCTCCACATTCAAATTCTCAACTCCTTGGGTGGGCTCAGTAGGCTCTGAAACAACCGCCAAGGAATTCCCCTCCAACACCACCTCTTCTTGTGATTGTTCAGGAAAGAGATCACTAGTTAAACTTGAAAGCGCTTCTCCCAAGTGAAGAAGATGTGATTCAACAACAGGGAGCTGCGACTCAACAACTGGAGCGACATTTTCGGCGTAGAGCCGCTTTGAAGTTCCGATAAGCTCTGGAAAGCTCAGCGCTATCATGGTAATCACGCTTCCAGTCGCGATTATCTGAAAGGCGTGATGACTAAATCTATCGAAGGACTCACCGCGCTGTCTCAGTCGAATCGCTTTACTGTTCTGCACGTCCAGTAACGCTTCTTTCAACTCACCGACAGTTTGGAACCTTTCGTCAGGATTACGACGAATTGCCTTCATCACCACATCTGCAATGTTCTTCGGACAATTTTTATCGAACTTTCGAAGATGAGGTGCTTCTTCTTTTATTCGTCGCTCAAGTGACTTAACAACTGGCTCCCCCTCAAACGCCGTCCTTCCACAGAGGAGCTTATAAGCGATCATCCCTACAGCATAGACATCCGAGCGCACATCAAACTTCGTACTCTCAACATACTCTGGACTCATATAGTCAACAGCACCTAAGAGCGCTCCAGCAGCAGTAAGCTTACGGCTTGAAGAAGCGTGCGCAATTCCAAAGTCTGCTATTTTTACCGTTCCGTTCTTTGTGAGGAGGATGTTCTCCGGCTTCAGATCCCGATGAATGATTCCAGCATCATGAATTGCCGCCATCCCATCACAGATCTGTTTAATGAGGTGATAGAACTCCTCTGGGGATACACAACCCTGCTTTTCGATGTAGTCGAGGAGATCCCCACCGTCGACATACTCCATCGTGAAACCACTGAGCTCTCCATCAACGAAGAACTCGAATGTGCGTATGACATTTTGGTGACTAACCGCATAGGTGGCACTCACCTCTTCCTGAAAACGCTGCTGAGCTATCGGATTACGAGAGATCTCAGGTGCCAATACCTTCACCGCCATCAACTGGCTTGGCAGACTGATATGGCGGCAGAGGTAAACAGTACCCATACTCCCAGAAGCCACGGGATTAATAATCTGATAGTGCTTGTGGAGAATTGTCCCCGGAACGAGATCTGAAGCTGTTAACTCAACAGATTGCCTAACGTCCGAGTCTGGACGAAAACGATGAGCATTGAGACGCTTTGGAGAATCCCCGTCCTCTCCCCCGGGTACGAGCTTGTGTAGTGCTACCACTTTTACCTTCCAAAATCGCCTGACTATAAACCTGTGACCCCTCACCTATCTGATCCATACGAGAAACTGCTTCAGTTCATACAGAAAATCCGCAAGAAAATTCGAAAGACCACTCCACCCATTACCCACTGAAATTACAAAGGATTTTCCCCTGAAGCACCGACATCTCGCCTCTCAGAGCATTCAGGCGACACGTAGCGTAGTCCTACTGATGAACATTTTTGATTAGTTTTAGCAGTAGGATAGCTTAGGAACCGAGAGTTCAGGCAGGTCGGGAGTTAGCATTTGTGGGATTACAATGATTGTTCAAGCTAAACCGTCGAGGTTAGATACACCAAAAGGTGGTGAAAGGAAGTTGATCTCCGATCCCTTTGCCGCCTACCTCGACTCCGTTAAGGACATCCCGGAACTATTAAGAGCAGAAGAATACGGGGTTACCCTCGATATTCGAACCAAAACTCTGCGTATTCACGAACTCCTCTTATCACTCCCCTTGGCAGAGAGCTCCTTACCCGAGGTCGATCTCAAACAAGATCCAAGGGCAGCACTCAATTTGCGTAAAGAACAGGCGAGTCTTGCAAAGACAATGCATGAAACCATGGGAAAACATTTACAATCCGGGGACAGCGCTTGGAATCATCAGCCAAAATTAGTGGAAGATCTCCAGAAGAAGATGAAGGGGCAAGAGCTCAATCCAGCGCCACCTCGCCTTGAAAGGGAACTGTTAGAAAAAGTTATCGAAGGACTTCAGAAGTGCCGGGCTCGTGCTACTACTCCACGAGAGATAGAGCGTGAGTTTGGAGCTCGAGTTCCTCGCTTTATGGCAATAGCAAGTGAGATAGAAGGTCTTTTGGAGGCGAGAAAACCACTTCTTGATACCATGGTCACTCATTCTGTGGCGAGAAATGTTCGCCACGCTCGAGCGAAGTGGAGCGGAAACGGTGCTTGGGGAGCTGTTAGCCCAGAGGATTTCATCGGTGAGCGGATTACCGGCGACTACGAGGCTCTCCTTCACTTCGAACCCGAGCGCGGACTGAAGTACGACACCTATGCCGATCACTGGCGTAGAAATATGGAGATGAAACAGTACTACAACGTCGGGCGGGAGATTCGCATCCCGGTTTACCTTCAAAAGCAAGCCTATAAACTCCGCCAGTTGGAGGGAGGACTGAGTTCTGCAGATCTCACTTCGACGAAGATAGCGGACCATTTGCAAATTCCGGAAACACAAGCAGAGAAGATGTTGCAAGCTCGCGCAACAATGCAACGGCTCGTTCCGACCCGAATACTACGAACCGGGGAAGGAGACGAAGATTCTTTTGAGATCGAAACGACCAGGAGCGATCTCAGAGACCCGGCAGATGGTGCGGCTGACGCCGAAGAAAAGCTTCTTCAACTTAACCGCCTAAGGAGTGCGATGACCGGACTTCCTCCAAGAGCCGCTCTCGTCCTCACTCTTCGATTTGGCCTCCCTCAAGATGAGAAGATTCTTAGTGGGGAAAAGCTTCGCAACATCGGTCTCTCTGACCATGAGATTGCAGGGATAAACTTTGGAGAGGTTCACACCCTGCAAGAGATAGGGAAGTTACTCGGGGTTACACCAGAACGGGTTCGTCAACTTGAAAAAGATGCAATCCAAAAGCGCCTCGTTCCGGATATGCTGCGAAGAACAGGATAGGAGACATTTTTAACTGGGCATTCAGGTCTGGCTCCGCTCTATTCAATTGGCGTGATCCGTTCCTGAACCTCCTCGTGGAGTTCTACCCATGCTTGATAAGCACGATGGATAAATTCGCTCCGCTTCCCGGCTGGCATATAGTCAAACCCATAGCGAAGATGCTGATAGGAACCCTCATCACCATGAAGGGCAAGATTCCGCAAAGCAGTTTTCATCTCTGTCCCACTCACCCCGTCCTTTTGCATCTCTATCGTTAGCGCCTCAACGTGAGAGCCATATCGGGCAAACTGATCTGAGTACCTCCCCTCGTCTATTTCTTTCTTTCCTACGGCAAGACGAACTTTTCCAGGTCGACCTTCTCGCTTCGCCTCACGAACATATGACCAAAATTCCCTTGGACTTAAAAAATGGACTCCCGCCAGCTCGTCCCCAAACGCTTCTCGAAAACAATCAGCTCGAAAATCAACGGAGAAAACCCGATCATATCGTGCAGCACGAAGATCTGATTCCACCTCCCCTTTTCGCGCCTTGGTTGATACCCCCATATTGTTCCACTTTTCAGCATCAAGATCGGGTTGTTTGTTTGAAGCAAGCACATAGACCGGCTTATCCCCAGCTTCCTCCTGGACCTTTTTTATAAATGCGATATGTCCAGAATGCGGCGGTTGAAACTTCCCAACAATGAATACAGCGTCTGGCTGCCACTCTGTAAATGGGCTCGGCTTAGTATCTTTGACCTGAGTTCTTTCTGCTGTTTCTCGGAGTCTTTCACGATAACGAGCTCTCGCAGCTCTTCTCCGTTCTGCCTCACCGGAAAAGTTATTCTTTGAAAAATCGAGTCGATCTACGAGCTTTACGATGGTGGTATCATCACTGAAGATTACCCCTTCAATTCTCCCACCGCCAAGCTTCGATTGGTACACCGGAGTCATGAAAGGTTTCAGCTCTCCCTGTATTCTATTGGCATCGTAGTAGGCTTTGAACGCGATATGGAGCTCTGGAAGGTGCTCTTTCAGGATATGCCCGAGGCGCTCTTCGGTCACTTTGGGAATCTCGGTTTTCTTCCCAGTCTTTGTTGGGACAACCCGAGTTGACTTCTCAGTAACCCAATCAGAGAACCCGCGTACGAGCTTTGCAAAATCAAAGGGCTCTTCTCCTGATGCAGCTTTTAATAGGCCCCCGCTCTTTCCCTCTTTAAGATGAGAGTTAACGTACTGCTGGAAGTATTTGGACACCCGTCCCCAGGCAGTTCGAAATTCTGGAGAGAGGGTTGCAAGAGCTCCGCCCATCTCCTCTAGCTCTCTTTTAAGCCGCCGCTCCTTCCCCTCCGGAAAGTCGCGTATCCCTTCTTGTCTCAGGTCGATTCTTCGAGACCATGGGTCAATTGCAAATACAGCCTTTGAGCGAATGGCACGAACAAAATTCTCAACCACTGCTGGATCTGAGATGGCATCACCTTCTGTCACCTGTCCAGTATTGCTATCGATCTCTCGTCTGAGGGCCGAGTGGACCACAAGGCCAACGCGAGCCTCCTTCGCATGAGCGTGAAACTTCGAGCCCTCTTTTAGTCGATACTCGACGCCAAACGCATTGGGCTGAATAAGCACATCACCACTTGCGGGTATCTGCTTCGCTCCATTGTTTGGGGTAAATAGGAGATCAGCCTGAAACATCACATTCTTCTCTTCGAACCTCTCAAGCCTCTGTCGCAAATATCGGATACAATCAGAGAGAATACCTTTCATCGGAGAGTCTTCAGGAAAGAGTTCCTTTGCATCAGCAGCAGAACGTACGATGCGCTGTCCTCGAGAAGAGCCGAGTCCGTGCTTGTACGCTACAAACGGCTTCCCCTCCCCATCATATCCAAGCAGAAGTGCCGGAGAGCCATCGAATTTCTCGTTAAGAAAAGTAATCTCCTTGCTCTTAATTTGGTCCATAAGATCGACCATGAAGCCGCGATATGCCTCAAATGTTGGGAGAGTTTTGGTTTCTGCCCCCGGGGCGAGATCGAGCACGGTATCCGCCATGTGTTCGGTATGTTTGTTCACTCCGCTTCGCTTACTCGCCGCGGAGAGAGACGCCATTTCAAGCTCTATATCTGGTTCGGCCTCTCGTCCTTCAGAGAGAGGAACACATTCTAACATCTCGTATAGGCCTCAAAGTAATGGCTCCCATTGGAGGGGAACTTGTCATTACTCAAATTTCTGTCCCGACTGAGGGACAACCACCAATTCTGTAACTTGATTGAGAATATCAGCTAGAGGGCACTAAGCTAGTTTAGCTAGCCCCGCGTAGTGCCTCAAAACTCAGCTCTCCGAAATGAGAGCTGTGACGATGACGAACACGGAAATGATGAGCGCTATTGAGGTATTACGGGACAGATACCGATGGTATAGGAGGTACGATCTTTTCCTCTGTGTGACCCTGTACCCTCTGTGTTTATTGATAGTTCGGTCGCTAAGGAACGGGTTTAACTGTTCAGCCCGACACCAGAGATCTTAAGCTGGATAAGATACTTACTATCCAAAGCCAAGCTGGCGTTTTAGGCGTTCACGCTCCCCAGAATCCCCTTCGTGACGGGAAGCAGGTTGGGCTCGGCCTTGATCAAGCCACTCCTGAAGCGCTCCGATCTTCTCCTTTTGCGCTACGGAAAGAGGAACCTGCCGTTTCAAGGTCTCAATAATGTCGTTTGTGGTGAACTCACGCCCTTGGTTAAACCCTACCACCATTGCGTCAACAATAGCCTGCTCAATCTCTGCACCAACATAACCGGCAGAATCCTCAGCTAACTGCCTCGTATCAAACTGCTCCGGATCACGACGACGTTTCTTCAGATGCACCTTAAAAATAGCTTCGCGTTCTGCTCGAGTTGGGAGATCGAGGAAGAACACCTCATCAAAGCGCCCCTTTCGGAGCAGCTCCGGTGGCAAGAGCGCTACATCGTTCGCTGTTGCCACAACAAAACACGGTGAAGTTTTCTCCTGCATCCAGGTAAGAATCGTTCCAAACACCCGCTGGGTCGTCTGACCTTCACCGTAGCCACCTCCGAGCCCTTTTTCGATTTCATCGATCCAGAGCACACACGGTGCGACCGCTTCAGCAATCTTTAGCGCACGTCTCGTTCGCTCTTCCGACTGTCCATAAAACTGATTGAACATCGCACCGATATCCAGTCGTAGGAGCGGCATCATCCACATCGATGCAATCATCTTTGCACTGAGGCTTTTCCCTGTTCCTGGAATGCCAATTAGCGCTACTCCTTTTGGATCTTCAATTCCGTACGCCTTCGCCTCTTCACTGAAGGCTTTGGTCCGTAACTTCAACCACTCTTTCAGCACCTCAAGGCCACCAACATTCTCTAGGCCGATGTTTGTCGGGTAGTAATCAAGGGCTTCGCTCTCTTTGATAATGGCCTTTTTCTCATCTATCACTACCTGAATGTCATCACGGTCAAGTCGGCCATCGTTGACTATCGCCCGTGCAAACACTCGTTGGGCCTGGGAGGCGGTGAGTCCACGAGCGGCTCGTACGATCTCTTCCCGCTCTTTATCGGATACTTCGATTTTCGCTCCAGGAGTTTTCAGCATGGTATCAAGTACTGCTGAGAGCTCCCGTTCACTTGGCAGTGGAAAATCAATGGTAACGGCAACGTCCTTTAGCTCCTCCGGGAACTGCGAATACGGGCTGGAGATAATGATGGATTTCTTGGTGTATTTCAGTGACTGGGCGAGGCTCCGAAGCTTTCGCTTTACCGTGGGATGGTTTCCTGCATCGTGAAAATCAAGAAGAACGTAAACTCCATTCGTTTCTGCGCGTTCAATCTCACTGAGCGCTGCCAAGGGATCAAGGGTTGCACCGGGAGCTGGAGTATCATCAATGAGTGTCTTGAACCCATCAGCCGAATCCCAAGTATAAAGCGGACGCGAGCGCTTCTCACAGAGCCCTTTCATCGCCTTCAACAACCGCTCCTCTTCTCGAGTAACTGCCACAAGCAGTGTAAAACGTGCACGTAAACAGATATCGAGCTCTGCCTGAAAGTCTTCCATTATTGCTCCCAAAACAATTCCGATTTTCGCCTACAACGGCTTAAGCCACTCTTTGGATTCTCGGTCTGTTTTACATGCACCGAGAGACCTCCCGTGCCGACAAAACCAAAAGAGTCCACTCATAATAGACTCAAGCTTTGCCTGTTCGGGAGAGAAATCTAACAGATTGAATACAAAGACAACGTCTTCTTTGTCATGAACATTCCGCTGAATGCACACCTGAGAATTCTGAAAGCCATACGCCTGCTCGAGGAAATTCTTAAAAGCTCTCCGAGCAAATGGAGGAAGAAGTTGAGAGTTCACCTCTTCAAACTCATAACGGGGCTCAACATTTTGAGCGGAAGCAGTGAACATCCCGGGTTCCGGAAAGCGTCCGAATTCCCTAACTGCCCACGTGTGGCCAAACGGGAAAATAACACTTCCTGCCCCATCATCTCCCCTATGGGGATCGATAACTAGGCCAGCGCCGTGATCGGTTACCTCCTCTATACACTCTGCGATACGCATTCTTCTCGCGTTCCCCATCTCGGGAAGCAGCTCCGTCCCCACCATGAGATACGGGTAACCATAATTGTCAACGCTATAGGGATTCTCTGGAACGTAGAACACCACGTGATTTGCAAGACGCGCCAACTCAGTTGTCCAACTGAGAGTATTCCGATAGGCATCCTGGACCTCCAGAAGCTTACGCAGTTTACTAAGCGCCTCGTAGGGGTCCTCTTCAATAGCCGGTGGCTGTTTGCAGATCTCAATAAGGTT
>JAGRAT010000669.1 GCA_020434495.1 Bdellovibrionales bacterium
AAGCTCAAGCTCCTCACTCCGCGAGGGAAGTGGTTCACCAAGCTCCTCAACGAGGTGGGTGAACTCAACCGGTGCATCACATCTAATCGTCACCAACTCTTTACTGAGCTTCAGAATCTCCTCTGCCCCTTCAAGGGTTTCCGCTATTTTATTCCTACTACGGATACTTTTATCTTCTCGAATTTCAGAAACGGCGTTGAGAATATTTTCAACTGAGCCATATTTCGTAACAAGTTGAACGGCGGTCTTTGGCCCTGCTCCCTTTAGCCCCGGAATGTTATCCGAGGAGTCGCCAGCGATAGCGAGGTAGTCTATCACCTGTTCTGGCCAAACCCCGAGCTTCTCGACAACCTGGTCAGGCCCGTACCGTTTGTCTCGCATGGTATCCCACATGGAGACTTTATCAGTAACGAGCTGCATGAGATCTTTATCAGCAGAGACGATAACCACGTTGTGGCTTAAAGCGGTGAGCGCCTTCGTCAAGGTTCCAATGATATCGTCGGCTTCATAACCAGGGAGTTCCACAACCGGAAAGCCAAGAGCTTTTGAGATAGTACGAAAATGCGGCATCTGCGGAACGAGATCCTCAGGGCATTCCGATCTATTTGCTTTATACTCTTTGTAAATTTCGTTTCGAAAAGTCTTTGCACCAGCATCAAACACCATCAGTGCATGCTGCGGCGCAACATCTCGAAGGAACTTCAGCACCATACGAGTAAACCCGTAGAGAGCGTTGGTGGGAAACCCTTCACTATTGGTAAGTCTCGGGGTAGCAAAGAAGGCTCTGAAGATAAAAGCGGAGCCATCAAAGAGGTAAATAGTGTCTTTCATAGGGGGTTATAGGTACCGCACTTCCAAGCAGCGGGGAAACTCTCTCTTGGTTTCACGTAATTTGTGGTGTTTTGCATCACATCACTCGAAAACCATAATCTTATTAAGAGCTTAAGATACTGCACTTATAGCCCCATTTGGTCGAGAGATCTCAAGCAATATCGAAAAAACGCCGCTTTACTACACCATGCGAATCGAGAAGCTCTCTCTTCTACCCCGTGTATCTCTGATGGTGATCTTCATCGCTCTTGGGGCACTACAGGCGGCCGCCCAGAGAGCGGCAAAACTCGCTCTCGACCTCCGTTTACCAGGCGGAGCAGCAGCTCCGAATCTTTACTTCACCCTTTACGGAAGTGGAGGCACGTATCTTGGGTACGGGAAAACCGCCGCCGATGGTACAGCCGTTCTCCCCGATGACTTCATCTTCACCTACCAAGCTTTTACAGGAGACTTCCCGGAAGGGAGCTACACGGTTGGGGTCGAAACCAGTCGGAGCTACGAGATACCAGATAGCGGC
>JAGRAT010000670.1 GCA_020434495.1 Bdellovibrionales bacterium
ACTCCCACTTTCCACCCTCTGCCTGAGCGACGAAAATCGACGGCATTGGTATGCCTAGAAGTATGCTTTCGACAAGCCGCGATCGTTGTGTGTCTGACCAACGATAAAACCTCTGGAATTCAGGGCGGATTATCAGCTCGCCATCGCGGTACATATTAGTAAGCTCTCCGATGCTCATCGGATATCCGTCGGATGAGATATTTCGCCTCGCTTCGGCGACTTGCCCTTCTAGCACATTGCCATGCCTCTTGCTCATTTCTTCCACCCTTCGGTTCTGGTGAGTTCAGCTGCTAGGTAGGAGAGCTCCGGGAATACCATAGTCTCACCGAAACCAAGGCGCTGAAGATCTCTGGCAAGATCGGCACGCGAGCCCGTAAGCTGGATCTTCCAGAGTGTAGACATCACATCATTCGCCACCTCGTCAAGTGGCTTCGTCTCATTTCCCCAGACGAAGAAGGTGCCACGCTGTGCAACTATGCGCTGCGAGTTGTGTGCTCCGAATATGGCTATAGGTGACTTGTTCCTCTTACGAGTTGTATCAGGTCTATACGGTTCAAGTTCATCGTCTGCGGTAGTAAGAACTTGAATTGTGGAACCGTACTCCGATATTTTTTTTTTAAATCGATTCCATGCCACCGGATCCACACACCATATTACAGGAATGCAATCACCCTCGTGCTTGTGATCCGGAGAGCTGGCCAGAGCGAAATATGCCGCAACAAATAGGTTCTCGCTCCAATCCAGAAGCCGAGTAGGCATTCCATAGTGCTGCATCGCAAAAAGGTGCTCCCAGTCGTTCTGTGGGTACCCGGAAGGCCAGTACGCCATGCTCCGCTGGCGAAATCGAGTAAGCAGGCGCGCTTCCCGCTCAAAGATTTCATCGGGGACCATGCCATCTCTTGCGATCTTCGGGAGAAGCGCATGGGTCGAGCAATCAACTCCTCGAAACCAGAAGAACGCACCCCCTGCTCCCTCTGCAATCTGAAGAACTTCTGCCAGCAAGCCCTGGAGGTCCTCAACTTGTCTTTCCTCGATAGCCATCATACCTCCACTATGACTCAAGATTTGCATCCCTACTCGGATATTACTTTGCAGGGCCAAGCTCTCGATAACGGCTCCTTCGGATGTATAGGGCTTGGCACGGCCCCATACATGCGGATTGAGCGGCGAACGGCTTTGGCAGTTACGAGTTCATGTTAGGACACTACCTCGCCTCTATCGAAGGGAGACTTAACACAAATCGTAATAAAGTGTTTTCCAAATTCAGTGAGCTTTACAAGCCCCTTGTTTTCACCCACCGTCACCTTCCCCTCCTTTTCGTGCTGCTGAATAT
>JAGRAT010000671.1 GCA_020434495.1 Bdellovibrionales bacterium
TGAACGATCGTTAAAGGGTTCCTCTGGCGAACGTCATCGTTCGTTAGCCCTTTCAGGAAGAAAAAGGGTTCGACATACGGTGGATCACCATCTCGTGGATCGGGATCTGGACGATTATCAAATCGGACAAGTGCCTCTTGAGTTTGCCCAACGACCCGCCAACCGTGTTCGTTACGACTTACGATCTCTAATCCTGCTCGTTCAACAGCATCGGCGATCTCCGTTAACGTCATCGGTTGTCCTCTACTCTCAGGTCCAGGTTGGGGGCTCGTATTAATCATCACACTATCCTGCTCCTAAGCCAATCTCACCTACCGAATCAGACCTCGAATCTGCTCAATGTTTTTGAGCCAGTCTCCGTTCATGATTCGAGCCTTTAAGTGTCTTGGAACGTATCGCTCGCCAAGTCCAGGGAAATTATTACGAGAGTAAGCACCCCAGTCTATCTCGGGAAATTGTTGCTTCAGGTAAAGTGGCACACCACCCGAATCAACCGCACGAGTTCCTGTTCGAAAACAGAGTCCCCCCGCACCGTCCTCTGCAACGTTTAACCCGTATCTCTCTGCTAAGTAAAAGATCTCTCCCTTAGTTCCGTTTCCGCCCTTGCGCGCGAAAAGATCGAAGAGCGTCTCGCCTGGATTGAGCACGAGTGGGATATCCACATGGCCAGCTTGCGCAAGCGGAGCGACAATATCTAAAGCATCTCGGTTAATCGCCGTACCCATATCGTCGCCAAACTTGGCGGTAACGGTCTTCCACTCATCCGCCATGTCAAAGAAAAGATGTCCTCCTTGGTCCCCGATATCACGATAGTGCGGGAAGCGGCCAAGAATCATCTTCAGCTTATTCGGATAAGCGATCTTGAAGGCGCCGGTTGGAATATACCGCACCACCACCCGCAAGACGTACCCACTAATCCGCATCGCTGCTCGACCGGCAAGCTTGGTGCCTCCCGAAACGGTGTGACACACTTTTCCCCCAAGTCGAGTTGATTTTGCGGCATCCCCCAAATACGGGATGAATGCAATTGCAGATATTCCTGCATTCGAAAAATCAAATTGAACGAGGTAGAGAACGCAGTTTATGCCATCACAAATCGGGGTTGGATCTGCAATCCCGCCGACGTCAAGCGTCGTCTGAATTCCGGAAAGCCATCCGCCGCCAGTTTCTGGAACCTCCTCATATTCAGGGACAAGCTGTTCCTCAGAGCATTCATCCATCACTGCCGTGAGCCCAATTTCCTGAGCCAGCTCATGCGCGACAAGCTGAAGAACTATGAGATCGGCAGTTACGATGTCTGGACGTGTTCGCTCTGAAGTAGTCAGAGAAAA
>JAGRAT010000672.1 GCA_020434495.1 Bdellovibrionales bacterium
ATGGATCAAGCTCAAAAGGATTTAGAAGCGGCAAAAAAGCAAGCTGAAGCTGCAAACAATCCTTAGTAGCTTTTTATCTATCTTATCCGTGGGCGTGACCGTTATCCTCCGATATCCTCCGATCGGGAACCTTCCGATCGAGACTCTTCTCTTATCTGAGATAAGGGGAACTGAGAAGGAGACTGTCACGTTCACGCGAGAGTAAAAAGGTAGTCGAAAATCATCAGACCCACCATTTTCGGTTAGGCTTTGGGGACAACTCTGTGGTTAATACGAATTCGCCCCTTATCGACCTTCACCGTCACCTGCTCGGCTCGATCTCAAAGGATCTCCTTTGCAATCAGATCTCGAAGTACGCCTCTACTCCCCTCCAAAAGCTCCTCACACCCACTCAACATGAATTCCTAGAAAGAACTTCTTACGGCAGAGACTTACTTTCCTCTTTTGGCAAGGCTGAGTCCGCTCCAGATATCTTTCAGAAATTCAGAAGTCTGCTGGAGTTTCTTCAGAGCTATGTGGCTGTCAGCTCGCTTATCAGAACAGAGGATGATTTCGCAGCACTGGTAAGTGAAGTTTTAGAAGAGGCAGCCCAAGAGAAACTTCACTACGTAGAGTTGACGATAAGCCCGACCCTATATACCGGCAAAGGTATCCCTCTTGAGTTTATTCTCGAAACACTTACGAATGCTAAGTCAAGCTCGTCCATTATGGCCCAGTGGCTTCTTGACCCGATGAGAAACAAAGGTGCTGAACACGCCGAGGCGCTTCTTCAGCAAATCCTCTCCATCTCTCCTGATGCCTTTTCAGGGGTCTCACTTGCTGGAGACGAAGAGAGTGTCCCAATCAGCCAATTTCGACCCTACTTTGAACTCGCCAAGGCTCATGGCCTCGGGACCACTGCTCACGTTGGGGAGAGGCTAACAAGCAAAGAACTGGAACTCGCCCTGGAACTCCCTCTGGATCGAATCGGTCACGGCATAGCAGCAGTGCATAGTCCGATTGCACACGAAGTACTAATGACGAAAGACATTCCCCTAGAAATTTGTCCGTCGTCCAATCAGCAAACCGGTCAGATCTCCTCACTCGACACCCATCCGCTTGTTACCCTTTACAACGTCGGGGTTCCAATAATCATCAACACCGACGATCCGTTTTTTTTCAACACGACGATAGTTGAAGAACTCTCCTTTGCCTCTAGGCTCATCGGAGATGAGGCTGTTGAAGAGATAAAGAAGAACACTCAACGGTATACATTCGCTGGCTAAGTTAACAAAAGTAACGAATCACCGGAGTTTGAAGGGGATAAGGGATAGGTCTCGTCTTCCTA
>JAGRAT010000673.1 GCA_020434495.1 Bdellovibrionales bacterium
AGTCATATGGGGAACTCTTTGCCTGTCTTAGATTTCCTATTCCAGCACCTGTAAGAGCTGCATCTCTATACACAATGGTTTTTCCAAGAATAGCAGCCCATAGCAGTCACAGGAAGGTATCCAGAAAAGCCGTAAGGCGCTGTTCTTTCCGTCGACTAAAGCTTTATCTCAACACCCTATTTCCGGAGGAATAATTATGGAAAGAGCAATTTCGACCGCAGAAACGGCGGTACTCGGCACAGTAAAGAATGCGACCCTCGCTCAGGTATGTGAGGTAGGTGGATACCTCTCTATAATCGCTTCGATCGCTATTTGGATGTTCACACAAGGTGATGGCTCCACTGAAGCTGTTGCGCATGCAGAGCGCTTTGGAATATTCTTGGGTTTGTGGGCTCCCACCTTTTTTATTCTTGCCAACAGATACTGCCGCTAAAGGGCTTGGGGACTTCTTTAGGGGAGACCCATGCGTCTGCAAATAGTTATTTAGGGACAGCTACTTCTATCCCTCTGCCTTAAGTGTCTTCCGCTATAAACGGGGAGTCGGGCAATTTGCTTCCGCACCATGGGCAGAATTTCAAGAAGGACCACCGCTTGCCGATGCCCCAACAAGGGTCCTCTCCTCGAAACATTGAAAAGCGTATCTTTGCCTCTCCGCTTTCCTTCGGCTCTTCAACGGCACAAAAAAATCCCGAGCAACAGTATTGGGCCAATCGACGCTGACGCTCTATTTTCTCCGGTGGTAACGAGGCCATCAACCACTCTTGGCACATCGGACAGCCCGTTATGTGTTTCAAGCCTTCCCGATAGTGAGCGCTGAGGTTCTCGATAAAGTTGTTCTTTCCGTTGGCTTCTTCCCTTTGCAGCCTGAACCATTCAAGCACTATTAACTCAGGCTGAAGCGAAGAACTAAGCCGCTTGCGAATACTTCGGCAATCTTCCGGGACGAAACTTCCGTCCAAGTTATCAAATTTTGAGTCAACCATTTTAAGATATTAGACCAGCTTGGTGCGCAGCATTCAACCGGAGAATGATGGGTCTCCCCGAGAGAGACTATACGGGACCATCCGCGAATGATCAGGGATATGCTGCGCTTAGCCCGTTCAATCTGAGGACTTCCTATTCGCTGCTCTACCCAGTAGTCTCTCTTTATGGCAGACATCGCCCTCGAGAAAAGTCTCACCAAAAAGCTGTTGGAGAATAATCATCTAAATGTTGAAGAGCGAAGCTCTCTCCAGAGAAATGAGGTTTTACGTGCGGTGTGCGGAAAAGTCATCGGTGATGAACTGGTTGAACATGATGTGTTTCCTGGCGAGAAC
>JAGRAT010000674.1 GCA_020434495.1 Bdellovibrionales bacterium
GTCGTCGCTCTCTTCTGTGTTTTCTTCGTTCATTCGTTATCAACCTGTTCGTAGTGGCTCATATTGCCCTTCTGGGAGGAATGGTATCAAGACCTGGATATTGGGGGGGCTCCGAGTGGGCTTTTTCTTGAACGTAACTATAGTGATTTCAGGTGGTTATTATTTATTAGAAGCGAAAATCTCTTAGCCTCTGACAAGGGAGTGTCAAGGATGTCCTTGGCAAATGACTCGCAGTTATTGCAGGAATGGTGAAAAGGATGGGTTCACGAGACAGAGCCTCGATTGCACAAGCTAGACACGATGCACTCGAAGGGATTCAGCAGTTGTTAGTTCTCGTTGAAGATATCCCATCCGTTCAACTTCGCCTCATGATGCAAGCAGCATGTTTGGATGTTGCAACATCAATCGAGGAATTAAGTGATCTCACCTCCCGAAAGCTGCTTGGCACACAAAGGCCCTTAGGTTCATCAGGAGAGGTTGCATGAAAAAAGCAAAATCGACCGTGCGAAAGGATAAGCAGGTAGAGACCCCAAAGAATGACTCAGCGTTGAGCTTGCGAGAACAGGAGAAGCTTGTTCTTGAGTTCCGAATAAAGGCGCGCAAGCTTGGAAGGAGCATTCTGAGAAAATGGCATGCTCGCCTCGATCTTCAAGAAGTGGATAGCGTTGTCGATCTCTCACTCTGTGAAGCGGTGAAGCGCTTTGATCCCAAGAAGGGCGCAAGTTTCATGACGTTTCTCTACTATCACCTCAAGGGGAACCTCATAAGAGCTGTCTCTGCGGCGGCTCAAGCGAATTTCATCCCTGGACTCGATACCGAGCGTGAAGCTCAAGAGGATACTCCAGCGATTACAGCGCTAGAAGTAGTTGAAGCCGTTTCTGGAACAGACCAGCGTCAACCGGATGAGTTGCTACTGCAAAAGGAACTCGTTCACCTCAGCAAGGATGCATGTACCCGCCTGGATCCACTTGAGAAGCAAGTTATCGAACGACTCTATCTTCAAGGGGAGCAGTTGATGCAAATTGCGAACTCCCTTGGATATAGCCGTTGTCATATCTCTCGAGTAAAGAAGAAGGCTCTTGAGCACCTTCAAAATGACTTGGAGCGTTTGCTAAAAGCCTCAGGCGATAAAGAAAGTATCGCTATCGCAACGAAGATGAGAGCCGCAGTTCAGAAGCCACGAAAGGTGCAGAGACGGAAGCGCGGTAGTTCCTCGGACAGCACTCTACAGCAGGCAGCATAGAGCGCTTCTCGAAAGTTATTGCCGCGCGAAGCGGTGATAACTTTTAGTGCTCGTCTACCGTAGGACAGA
>JAGRAT010000675.1 GCA_020434495.1 Bdellovibrionales bacterium
CCGCTCACCCCTTCCGTTGGATGAATTTCGGTTGGAATTCCTCGACCGTTGTCCCGAACGGTTACAGAACCATCAAGATGAATGATGAGAGTAATGTCTGTGCAGAATCCAGCTAACGCTTCATCAACGGAGTTATCGAGCACTTCGTAAACAAGGTGATGGTAGCCTCGATCAAAAGTATCGCCGATGTACATTCCTGGACGCTTACGAACCGCTTCCAGTCCCTCGAGAACTTTGATCTGTTCCGAGCCGTACTTCAGAGCTTTATCTTTTGCGTCTTCTTTGACGACGCCATCTGCAGCTGTAGAACTCTCCATAATGCTCCAACAAAAATCTTAAACATTATAAGTGGGATAAATGCTCTTGGTAAAGCTCAGGGACCAAAAATGTTGCCTCTATAGGGGTGTAATTGCCCCCTGATTCACGTGGAAACGAGCACAATCTGATGCCCCCAAATTGCTTGATGACAGATCCGTTCCGGTGACAAAAACCTGATGAGAATTCCCCTTCAAAAGATCGAAAAATCGACTCATTCTCCCCCGATCAAGCTCTGATGAAAAGTCATCAAGTAGAAGCGTTGGGGTGATTTCAAGCTTCTCTTTAATTACTTGGACAACTGCCAGAATGAGAGCAAGTACAATGCTTCTCGCCTGCCCTTGGGATGAATATTGCCTTGCTGAACGGCCGCCTAAAGAAAACAAGAGATCATCCATATGTGGCCCTACCAGTGAGGACCGACGTTCTCTTTCTCTTTTCATAACCTGAGAGAGCACATCTTCGTAGCTTTTCGCTGTGCGTTCCGAGGATCCGTGGGTGAGAAATGTTTCCTCAAGAAGTACTCCAACTTGACCATCATGTTCCGCCAATTCGGAATAGTATTCCTGCATGTAGGGTAGAAGCGCCGTTATAAGCTCCTGCCTCGTTTGCATTATCGTTGCGCTGTAGAGCGCAACGAGGGTGTTAAGAGAAGCAAGCTGTCTCTCATCAACCGGATAGTTTTTCAGGATTGCATTCTTATTCCGGATAATCTTTTGATACGACTGTAAGGCATTGAGAGCTTTAGGGAAAAGTAGAGCTATATAGCGGTCGAGAAACTTCCTTCGCCCAGATGGGGAACCATAGACTATATCAACATCCCTTGGCACAAACGGGACTGTTGGGAATATTCGCAAATATCTCGAGACATCTCCGGCTTTATCACCGTTTAGGAAAACCCTCTTTGATTTTTCTTCAACGCTAATGCCGAGTTCAATAGCTGATTGCTCGCTTCCATCTTTCTCTACTACCTCCCCAAAGACAGAGAACGCTTCA
>JAGRAT010000676.1 GCA_020434495.1 Bdellovibrionales bacterium
CAACAAATACTACCCGTAGAATCAGCCGAAAGCGATCAGCTTTCGATGACGATACCGGGAATCTCATTTGCGGTCAGTATAGGATACTTGGAGGATAGTCCAAACCCGTTATCGCATCGAAACATCAGCAGTAACGCGATACAAATTTTTCGTAGGGTCACTTGGTACGCAATTTGCTGAGTTCCTATTTGAGAGTTCCACAGTGTCTTTTCTCACAAAGCTAATAGGAAGTATTAAGTCTTTGCGCCGTAAGCCCGATGCAAGATGGTGAGTGGTGTTGCTCAATCTCAATGCGGTGTTACTCGTTAGGGTGTATTAAATTCATTAATTCAAAGGTGTGGATATGAAGGTTCTCTTTACTCGCTCGCTGCTAATGCTATGCGTGCTTCTGCTTCCTCTCACTGCGTATGCTCAACCGATCGTACGTGGAGTTCAGGCGAACCCTATTGATGTGTTAGGGATGGATAGTACTGAGCTGGCAAGTTTCAAAAACGATTACAACATAAACCTATTTACATTATTCATTTCGAGTTCAAATACAACGTTTCAGCCATCCACGGAACAACAGTATATCGACTTCCTGGAGGATGAACTCGTTAAAGTCGATAGTGCTCTAGCAGTCTTAAAGAGCGCAGGCTACCGAGTGATAATCGCTTTCGCTGCCCCTCCAGGGTTCTTCGAGACCTCTGCATCGCAGACCCACTCGAAAATGTTCAGTAACGCCACCTTTCAGAGCTACTACGTGAACATGATTGTCAGCATCGTTAATCGCTACGCTCAAGACACAGAAGACCCGACCCTCACCTATTCTTCTACCGTTCCAGCGATCTTCGGTCTAGATATCCTTACTGAGCCAGCCGACTTCGATGGCGAGCCAAATAATGGCGCAAAAGATTGGATCGATGAGAACAACATTAATAACAGCCTTTTCGTGGATGTTATTGGCGCAGTTCGGGCGGTAAGCAACGTGCGTCTGTTCGTGAAATCGCTCTATGGAACCGGTGCCAACCTAAAGCGGCTCAAGTACTGCTTTAATAGTGTGGACAATGTGTTCCCAGCTTTCAATCCGTATGATGTAAGCCCAAAATATATGCACTCAAACATTCCTGGGTTTAACGCTCCCCCTTTCCAAGTGAGCCGACCAGGGTCAACCAAGATCTTCAATAAAACGATAGGAGAGGCAGCTAAGCTCACCCGTTGGATGAGCAACAACTGTGGACTAGTCGACGGGACCACTATTCCTTACCACATTGGAGAGTGGACCGCGCCACCGTGTGCGGATGAAGCTGAGATATTTGCTCAAGAT
>JAGRAT010000677.1 GCA_020434495.1 Bdellovibrionales bacterium
CTTTTCATTACCTTTCTCTAGCACACTCACGTTCGCATAGAGGGCCTGAAAGTTCGCATTGTCCCGAGTAGCAACCTTATCGAGCACCAGGGTATATCTTCCAATATCAACGCTCTCTTCCATTCCAAGCGCAAACTCCCGTTCGGTCTTATGTGCCATAGAGGCAGTAATACCGATGGTCGCGATAATGACTCCAAAATGGACAAGGAAACCTGCATAGCGCCTCTGATGTCGCCTCCATAGAGGCGCAAAACTCTGAACGACGCTCTGAGACGGTACGGCAGCTCTCTGAATGCGATGCGCACGGTATACCTCGGTTACAATCGTTCCGAAGACGAACATACAGAGAGAATACGAGGTTACCGCCCAAAAGCTAGTCACCCCTGCCCACAAAACTGCAAGTCCAGCAACAAGTCCAAAGAGCGCGGGGGCAAGAAATGACTTTCTCAAGTTTGCAAAGGAAGCCTTTCGCCAAGCAATCAACGGTCCGATTCCCATGAGCGCAATTAAGAGCAAAAAGAGCGGGACATTGATCGCATTAAAGAAGGGAATTCCTACGGCCTGCTTCTCCCCCGTAAGCGCTTCAGAAAAGACGGGAAACATGACACCCCAGAAGGTTCCAAAAAGAATACTTAGAAAAACGAGATTGTTCATGAGAAAAGCAGTTTCCCTTGAGAGCAAACTCTCAATTTTTCTCTTCGGTCGAAGATCGGCTCGCCTCATATAAGTGAGGATAATGCACCCGAAAAAAACGAATCCGAGGTAAGCGAGGAAGACCTCTCCAACATCAGTAGAGGCGAATGCATGAACACTTTGGACAATTCCGGAGCGGGTTAGAAACGTTCCGAACACTGTCAGAAGATAGGACAGCACGATCAGCCAGACGTTCCAGATCTTCAACATATCCTTTCGCTCTTGAACCATGACCGAGTGGAGAAAGGCTGTTGCAGTAAGCCATGGCATAAAAGAGGCATTCTCGACGGGATCCCAAGCCCAAAATCCTCCCCAGCCGAGTTCGATGTACGCCCAATACCCTCCAAGGGTGATTCCCATGGTCAGGAAGATCCAAGCCGTTAGCGTCCATCGTCGGGTTATGCGAATCCATTCAAAACCGGTCTCTCGAGAGAGAAGCGCACCGACACAAAATGCATAGGGAATCGCCAAAGTTGTGAACCCGAGATAAAGAAGTGGCGGGTGAATCGCCATGTAAGGATTCTGAAGAAGTGGATTCAACCCATTACCATCAGGGGGAATGAATGGAGCTTGAATATGGCGAAAA
>JAGRAT010000678.1 GCA_020434495.1 Bdellovibrionales bacterium
GAATACAGGGGTGGAGCTGAGAATAACTCCTACGGTAAATGATGATGGGAAGATACTCCTTGATCTTTTCATTAAGGTAAGCGAACCGGAGAAATACGTTGACGGGACTAGAACTCTTTATGGTGAGAAGACTAGAGAGGCAAACAGCAGGCTGATTATTTCAGACGGAAACACACTGACAATTGGAGGTCTTGTTGCAAATAAGGATACCGTTACGGTCAACAAGATGCCTTTCCTTAGTGATCTGCCTTTTATCGGAAAGCTGTTCACCACCGAGAACAAGACCTCTGATAAGAGAGAACTGGTTATCTTCATCACAGCGGAGGTGGTTGAGCCTTGATAAGGAGACCCGTTGTTAGCGGTAAGTTCTACGCTGATAACGAAGAGGAACTCAAAAGTCAGATAAGGAACTGTTTTTTCAATCCTGTTGGACCGGGAAGTCTTCCACATGGCTGGGAGAAGAATCAAGGAACTATCGGTCTGATTGTGCCGCACGCCGGTTATATGGCTAGTGGTCCGGTAGCCGCATGGTCATACTGGAAGGCGGGCGCGCTCGTTAAACCATCAACGATCTTGATTGTTGGACCAAACCACACGGGCTTGGGTACGAAGCTGTCGTTGTGGCTCGAAGGGGCTTGGCAAACGCCTCTGGGTAGTGTCGAGATAGATCACGATTTTGGCAGGTCACTAATGGCTGAGTCAAATGGAATGATAATGCCAGATACTTCTGCTCATTTATATGAGCACTCTATTGAGGTCCAGCTACCATTTCTGCAGTTCCTTTACTCGGATTTTAAGATTGTTCCTTTGATAATGACGGATCAGAGAGTAGAAGTTGCTTTGAGTCTGTCGGAGATCATAAAGAAGGAGTTAATGGGGCGGAATGATGTTTTGGTGATTGCCTCTTCGGATTTGAACCACTACGAGGCCCATGAGGTAACGATGGAAAAGGACAATCAGCTTTTAAGCCTAATTTTGGATGGGAAGTACAGAGAGTCCTACGAACTGTCGCAAGAAAAGAGGATAACGGCTTGTGGTCTTGGTCCAATTGTAGCAGTGAGAAATTCTTTTGAATCGATGGAAGTGCTTTGTAGTACAACGAGCGGTGAGGTGATGGGAGACAGGTACAGGACCGTGGGATATGTTGCGGCCCTGCTCAGCTAATACTTTAAAAATGGTAAGAGAGAACACGTTGCCTTCGCAACACCACCAAATAGCATGCTATAATTTCGATGAACTGGAGGTGTCGTGTGAAGGCTGTGATTGCTTTACTGATAGT
>JAGRAT010000067.1 GCA_020434495.1 Bdellovibrionales bacterium
GCAGTTCTCAAAAGAAATTGCCGCGAAGCGGTGGGTTCTTTTGAGGGCTGCTATGTATCTTCCCTCTGGGAGGTCTGCCCTACGGCAGACGAGCGCTAAAAGTTTTACCGCTTCGCGGCAATAACATTCGAGAAGCGCTCTACGTTCTTGGTTTGGGCAAAATGTTTGGCGTGTAAAGTTCTTCATCCTTTGCTTGCAGCTCCAGATTGCTTAAAAGAATCGCCGGAGAGATTGTCGTAACAGGCACAAACCCGGACTCCGCCCCACAGTAGCTATTATCAATCTCAGACTCACGTCCAACTGCTATGATATTTCCAAGAGCCTGGAGTGGCGTGCCGACAAAATCGACACCCTTCACCGGCTCTTCCTTTCCGTCGGGATAGACAATGGTTGCGTAGGAGATCTGGCCCGCAAAAGCTTGAAAGTCATAGCTGGCTGTTTCCGTCTCTCCACCGTTTGATTCATATACAATCATTCCAAACGGTTTGTTTTGTGCGTGGATCTCTTCAAGCAGCTTCTCTCGCAAATCATCGAAAGTAAGCTCACTATCGCTCTCTATGATAGTCACTCCCATTCGACTAATCGGACGTTGATACTTCCTATTTCTCGCATGCCCATTGGAGGAGTGTCCCGTCTTTGAAATAGCAGCACGGGTAGTGAGGAAACCCTTAAGGACCCCACGCTCTATCAGCAAGGCGTCTTGAGCTTCCACTCCCTCATCATCGTAATCATAAGCACCGATGCAACGCTTGCCGCGGAAGGTTTTTAACTGCGGATTATCACGCACAGTAAGGTCACTCTTGATAACTCGCTTCCCAATATGCCCTTTAAAAGTCTGCCCTTCTCCACTAGAAAGGAGACGAGAACCTTCAAGTCGATGACCGATAGCTTCATGAAAGAGGAGTCCGGCCGGCTGCGGACAGAGAAGAATTGGACCGGAAAATGAGTGGAGCTTCTTTGCGGCGATGAGATCGAGGAGTTGATAATACTTCTCCATGATCCGCTTCTTTAATTGCTTGATATCTGGAAGGTCTTTTAATGTGCCACAGTTCAACACGAGTTCTTGCTCGACCTGTGAGCCCTCCTTCGTGAGCTTTCGCATGTGAATAACGAGCGAAAATACCTTTTGGTGCTGAACGACAACGCTTCCTTCGGTACTCACAAACATGCTCGTGCTCTGGCTGGCGTCAAACTCAACAAAGTTCCCACTTACCTGCTTAAGCTTCGAGATAAACTTCGAGATTCGCTTACAAAAGCGCACCCAACGGTCCTCATCTATACGTTCTGGCCTTCCATACTTAATAGAGCGAACCGCTTTTCCCTTGGTGAACGATTGGTATTTCTTATTGGAATCGATAGTCGAAAGCCCCGATGCCCGTCTATCACTGTAGTCAGAACACGCTTCTCGAAACTTCGACTCGGAGAGTCTCCAGAGCGCGTGGCGTAACCCGGAGTAATCCGTATCATCGATGGGCACGGTTACATGGTTGTAACTATCTCGCTCATCATCATTATCAAACAGTCCCCCCTCGGTAACCTGATCATACCGGTAACTGCCGACTCGGATATCACAGTAAACGTTCCTCGTATGATCGGAACGTCTTCTGTAGGTGGAACCACTACTGGCCCAAGTGTTAAACCATTTCACATCTCGAAGAAGAAATGAGCAGAAGTAGGGATTTGGAAACGCTGGCACACGCATCTTCAAGACTCGTTTAGAGTCGCGCTTAAGAATATCGAGAATTGAATCAACCTGCCGTTTCTGAAGCATAGTATGTTGCTAACCTAACCTTTGCCTAAAAGGAGCTCTTCTCTGCCTATTTTCAGGGAAGTGCACGAAATGAACGAGGCCCGCTTCCGTGACTATAATATCGGCCGGTAAACAATGCCTCGAAAGCATGGAAAAATATTATTTTCCGCCATATTTTCAAGGCGTTAACAAGATATGCCGTTCTAAAATGAGCCTCCTCTCTAGTTCCGCTAGACGAACCATCATTCACCTGACTACATATAAAACATGAATCGAAGCGCTCTCGCCCTGGCGGCCACTCTCCTTATTGCCGGAAGCACCATCTTCGGTTGTCAAAGCAACTCCCCAAAAGATTCTGACCTTTTGAAGCTCCCCGAGGGGGTAACCTGGAACCTGGTTGAGTTTAGGGATCTCGAGGGTGGGGTTTCTTCGATTGCTGGACTCCCTCCGGCAGAGAAAGAGGGCTTAAAGCCATTTACCTTTACCGCTACTGGAACAAAAATTCTGATAGTCGATGGATGTAACGTTCAGCGTTGTAATGCTTTGTACCCACCACCTCCAACTTTTTGGGAGTCCCTCACCAAAGATAGCTCGAATGACTCGGTACAAATTACAGACTGTGAAATTGTATTAAAAGACGGTGTGCCTGAAAGTTGTATCGTTCCAGAGAATCCTTTGCGACTGGAAGCAGAAGATACCTTCCTGCACAACCTCCTTGGCACCAAACAGTTTTCAAGCAACGGGCGTCACCTTCAGCTCTTTGGTCCAGGTGGCGCCTATCTCGCGTTTCACCGTCAGGGGATTCCTATTGATGAAAAAGTAAGCTTACCGCTACCAAGTTCACAGAATCAGAGTAACTCCAAGGTCTTTACCATCAAGGCAGGAGAGGAAGCTTCATTGAGGGCGAAAGTGAGAGTCTCTGCCTACGCAGAGGATCGGTTTGGCGTTACCCGAGCCGCCTTTGTGGCTGACAATAAGATTTCAAACTTTGACCTGAGGGAAGTAAATGCCGTCGCGAGTACCTATCCTGGATCGTGCGAACTCGTTCTTGAAGTGAAAAGTCTTGTCCTAACGGCACCGACCGGAAGAAAGATGAATGTGCGAGCTAAAGCAGAGATCCTCGATGCTGGTGGGGTAAATCGCTTACGAGGGCTACCTTTCATGATCGGCAAAGATGGGTTTGTTGCTGAGTCTGAAGATCTTACCTGCGAACCGAAGACGACGACATATCCCGAAGTTGCTAGTGACTGGCCAAGAAAGATGGTTGAAGTTCAAGCGGGAACTCAGGCAACTTTGAAAATACTTGAAGATATCAAAGTAAGAGTTTTTTACTGAGCGTTCGTCGCTTCGGCAAACGAATCAACAATGTAAACCTGCTTTCCGAGTCGACGACTTAGGAGCCCCGCCGCTACTCGATCGAGATCTACCGAGAGTTCACTTCTTCCAAGTTCTATATGTGTTGCACGACTTAGGGCGACAACATTAGCGGGTTTAGTTGCTTCAAGTGCTAGCCGCTCAACAGCTTCTTCGACCTCTTCGCCCGGACGAAAATCAAACTGTACGGAAAACGGCTTAGCGGGACTCATAAGCGAATCTAGCCTGCGATATGTTCGAGGAGCCTCAATATCTATCAAATCTACCGGCGATACGGCGTTGGGTTTAACAAATGCAGCTAATTGGGCTTCCCAATCACCTGGCTTAAAAGTTGAAATTGTCGCATCCGATGGAACATCACTCCCATATCCACGCGTCACAATCGCCTCAAACTGCTCACTATCACCGTGTGTAACCTTTAGCTGAAGACTATACCGAGCGCGCCCCCTATCGTTTAAGAGTTCGGCTGAAACGGTAAGATCATTAACTGTGAGAGACCCTTCATAGCCGTCTGGAGTCGACCTCTTCGGAAATCGTTCCGATTGCACCAGATCCGTAATGGTATCCACGAGCTCCTGTTGCCTCGGAGTTAGTGTAACAGAACGTAAATCTCTCTGAGTCTCCATAGTAGAACTCCTTTGATAACCCCTTGAGAATAATGATTTTTTCAAGCTAATCAATTGCTAACATGCCACATCAAACAAAAACATTCTGTTTCTTCCATCCCTCCAGTAACACCTGTAACTACCTGCATTGTTTAAAGAAGATGAGCACTATCATTTTGTTAGGTTGTAGGTTTTTTCCGACTTAAACTGGTGTTCGAGTATAGCGAATTGGAGAGAATTGCTCAGTGTCGGGAATGCATAGCCCAGGTAGACGTGGGGCCTATCTTCATACCCACGTATTGCAAGGCCACAGAACATCGAAAGATCTCATGCGGCGCTCTGAAATTGCGAACGATCTCGCTCAGGCCGCTTTTCATGACGAACAGTTAGCACGCCAACGAACAAGCAGAGCAAATGGGAAAATTGCTACCGCTGATCCGATAGAGCTCGCCCGTCTTGAACGTAGAGCCACCCTTCCCATTTACGATCTCGAAGAGCAGCTCATGCAGGTGCTTGAGCGACATCCAATAGCGATAGTCATCGCCCCAACGGGAACAGGAAAAAGTACACAGCTCCCCCAGATGTTTCTTGAACGAGGAAAAACGGTAGAGCTTCTTCAGCCTCGAAAGGATGCCGCGGAACGTATCGCAATGCGTATCTCTGAAGAAGTCGGTGAAGAGTTGGGTGGTGTCATTGGATTTGCTCATGCGAAGAACATGCAGCTCAGCAGAGAGAGCAAAGTCATAGTAACGACTGATGGATGGAGCCTAAGTGCCGGGCTTCATACAAAAAACCGTGAACCAGATGTCCGCATTTTGGACGAATTCCATGTAGGAAATGTTTATCAAGATACAATACTAGCTTTACATCTAGATAAGCTCGCGAGATGGGAAAGAGGCGAAGGCCCGAAACCACCCAAAATTGTTATCGCTACAGCTACCTTTGATGCCGAGTATATTTCAAGAAAGCTTGGTGGAGCCCCAATCCTTGAAACGCGCGGTAGGAACTTCAACGTTGAGGTGGAAACCCTAGAGAAGGGAGAAACTATAGCAGAACGGGCCATTGAGGCAGCAAGAGACGGTGATGTCCTCGTATTCCTTGCTGGCAAGCAGGAGATCTCAGCTCAAAAGAAGGCGATTCTTGATCAAACCCTTGAATTCGAAGTTTTGGAGGGACACTCGAAGCTCCCAGCAAAAGAGATAGCGCGCATCTTTGCTCCGTCTGCACGAAACAAAATCATCCTCGGTACCGATATGTTTGAAACGAGCCACACTCTCGAGGGAGTAAAGACGGTGATCTGCTCCGGGTACAAACGCAGCATCGAATTGCAAGGCGGGGTGGAAACACTGGCCATACACCCGATCTCGTACTTCGATTTTCTGCAACAGATAGGTCGCGCCGGACGAGTCGCAGATGGAGTTGCCGTATATGCTGGAGACATCCCCCTTGAAAATCTACCGAAAAAACCAATTCGCGAGATTCAACGGATTCCCCTTGCAAAATTGGATCTCACCCTAGCGGTAGCAGGAAAAGAAATTGAGCGACTACCGTACCTTGAACAGCCACCTCATGAGCATGTGGAACAGGGCCGTAAAACCCTCCGGCAACTCTCCCTCTTTAGCGCTAACGACAGGCCAACAAAAGCAGGAGCTCGCGTTGCAGCCCTTCCGGCAGACATCCGCGAAGGGAAGATGATCGCTTATGCAGAGCGACTTGTGGAACGAGACAAAAGCCTCGCCCCCCTCCTTGAACTCGCTGTGGATCTCGCCTCCATAATCGAAGCAGAAGGAATCGCAAGACATGACATGAAAAAGAAGTGGGAGAAATTCACTTCGGAAAAACACAGCGACCTTCTTGCACACCTCCAGGTAATGCACGCGGCTGAATCTCTGGAAAAACCAAATTTGCGAGCCATGGGAATTGATGAAGTAGCACTCAAATATGCTCAAGAAACAAGGGAGATGCTCACCCGCAGACTAAAACTCGGGGAGCGCCCAGAGGAGTTTCATCAACTCGTCAAACAGATCGGTGCTAATGGTGTCGCGCCGGTTAATCCACAAGTTCAAACTCTAAGAGAAAAGTTATTAGAGAGTATCTTTATTGGACATATGGATAGCGTATTCCATATGTGCGACAAGGATGAGAAGGGAAATTACGGATATCGAAGCCTTCAAGGTGGCGCACAACGGAGGCTCGGGAGGGGATCGGTAGTAAGTGGGGCAGCGAACATCCTTGGGCGCGCCTTTGATGTCATGATGCTAAACGGCGACGGGAATACCTTTACGCTTCCACTGGTGCTGATGGCCACCGAGATAGATCTCTCTTGGTTAAAGAAAAACGGATCACCCGAATTAAAACGGGATCTCTCGAGCTCAATCCGATCTATCGAGGATAGAGCTCGAAGGGGTGAAAGCAAGGAGAGGCAATCCTTCCCTTACGGGCGACAACACCGAGCTCAGCTACGAACAAAAAGAGGAGCGAGATAAGGAGCCCCGAACAATTACGAAGAGTCCTAGAGACTACTTGCCGCCTGTTCGGAACATTCGCTTCTTACGAGCTTCTATATCACCAAGACTTTCACGAAGCACGTCTAGGGGCTCTTCACCTCTCGCGATTCCTTCTTCGACCTTTAAGCAGAGAGACGCTCGATAGTTTCTAGCAATTTCCCGCTGCTTAGGAGAAATCTCCCTAAGGAGATCTTCGAATTGATTAGGACGACCAGGCAGAACTAATTCTACATCGTCGAGATCTTCTGCTAGCCGCGTAGCGTTGGTCGGTTGTGTACCCATGTTTTCCTTCCCACTAAGACTCAGAAAATAATGATTGAATAGATAAATTAATCAAATTATTTGGGAGTCGAGCTTCACTCATCAGAGACGGAGCTAGTGAAAAATCCTAAAGTTACGGGCAGTTTGCACACTCGACAGAGAGCTGCGCGATACTCACTGGGCCCTTTGGGATGTCTGCATCTTTTGGTTCGAAGGTAAAATCGACCACTCCATAGGGCTCAATCTCTGTCGGACCGGAAAGAGAAACCTCCTTGCCAGGTTCGGGTGTGTAACGAAGCGCTGGAGAAACAGCTTTGACAGACTTTGAGTTTCGAACGGTAACGATAAAATTCCCAAACTGATCAACATCACCAACGGCTGTAATCTGAAGTTTTGGGGCATTACAGGTAAAACGATACCGTGGAGAAGCTCCTCGAAAGCCATCGTGACAGATAACAGAGCCATCCTCATCGGAACCTGCCTGACAATCGATTCCCCCATGAGCAGAGCAGGAAATGAGTTTGGGCTTCACCACCTGAACATCACCGCGGTTAATTTCAGGAAGCTTTGCTTGTTTAGCCCTTGGATCGTTGGGATTTGAGGAGAAATGAACGGTTCCGTTCTCATCCTCCCAGGTAAACACCTGAGGTTTTGCATAAAGCGCTGCTGGAACCAAGAGAGCAGAGATAAAGGCTGTAGAGACAAAAATAGCAAGGGAAAGAGTTGCTGCCAAAGCGTATTGAATCTTCACCGTCCGAACTCCTGAAAACTCGCTCTTTCGAGCAATGTAACTGACGAATAAATAGAGCGATCTCATAAACACCGAAGCGTACAAAGTCGACGTGAGCGTGCACGAGCACCTGCACGGAAACCGTGTACGTAGAGGTTGTACATCACCGAAATTTTTGACTCTTCTGATTTAAGAAACCACTTCCAACATAGAACGTAGTTCGACGAGCCAAGGAGTTCAAGAGGAAACACAACCAGGCGCGCTATTTTTGTGGATACCCCTACTTCCCCAACTCGGTCAGTCCGTACTCCTTCAATTTGTAGAGCAAGGCGCGGTGACTGATCTCTAACAACTTAGCGGCATGAGTACGATTTCCCTTCGTTCTCGCCAAAGCTTTCTTAATTAGCTTCATTTCAAGGGTACGAGAGTGTTGCTTAATAGAGAGATTGTCGTCTGATAGAAGTTCTAGACCTGCGCTTTGATCCGCATCCTGCACCCGATGAAGCGCTGCTTGAATAGAATCTGGCAAGGAATCAGTATCGATCGCATCACCATCTGTCATGACCAGCGACCGTTCGATGCAATTCTCAAGTTCGCGAATATTTCCTCGCCATTGATAGTTCATGAGGGCCCGCATCGTTTCCGGGCTGATAGATTTAATCGAGAGACCAAGCCGCTTATTATGTTTCTTAATAAAGTGCTCAACGAGCACAGGAATATCCTCCGTCCGTTCATGTAGGGACGGGAGGTGAATTGAGACAACATTCAGCCGATAGAAGAGATCCTCTCGAAAACGGCCGTCCATTACGTCCTGTTCAAGATCCCGTAGCGTTGCTGCTATGACTCGAACATCCACATGAATAGTTTGTTCATCTCCAACACGACGGATCTGCTGTTCTTGCAATGCTCGCAAAAGTTTTACTTGGAGATGCGGTGGCATCTCTCCGATTTCATCAAGAAAAAGCGTCCCTCCATCAGCTTCTTCAAACAGGCCCTTTTTGTCGCGGGAGGCATCGGTAAAAGCACCTTTCTTATGGCCAAAGAGCTCGGACTCCATCAACGCTTCAGGAATAGCGCCACAGTTAATAGCGATAAACGGCTTGGAACGTCGCGGAGAGTTATGGTGAATGGCTCTAGCAAGGAGCTCCTTTCCCGTCCCAGATTTCCCAGTCACCAACACGGTCGTATGGAATTGCGCGAGACGTTTAACTTTATCAAACACCTCTTTCATCACTTTGCTTTTGGCAATGATATTCCCAAAGTGATAGCGCTCCTCAACTTCGGAGCGAAGCTCTTCGTTCTCATGCCGAAGCTGTTCTCGTTCCTCGACCTTTTTCAAGGTGAGGATGAGTTCTTGCGGATCGAAAGGCTTTGAAATGTAGTCGTATGCTCCGCGTCGCATCGCTTCCAAGGCAAGCTCATGGTTTCCAAAACCAGTCATGAGGATAATCGCCGTGTTTGGGTTTGTAGCGTGACATCGCTCGATAAAGGACATTCCATCGATTCCAGGCATTCGAAGATCGCAAAGGACGATGTCGACCTCTTGATCGCTCAACATCGAAAACGCCGGCTCTGCCTTTTCCGCTACAGAGACCTCGTAACCAGCGAGCTGAAGATTTAGCTTCAGGGAGGAGCGAATCGTTTCCTCATCATCAATGACTAAAACCGAGAGCTTTTTATCAACCTCACCTAAACCTTTATCCATAGTTATCCTTCATCCCTCACAACTATTGATAACCTTGATGTTGTACAGCGACTTGGCTGAGAAACAGTGCAAGCTCCTGTGCGTAGTAGAGATAGAGCAAGTTCGCAGCAGCTAAGTACGGTCCAAACGGAATGTAAGACGACCAACGTCCCCGACCGAGCAGCATGAACGCGACCCCCAAAAGAGAACCAAGCAGAGAACCAACAAAAATCGTGTAGAACGCCCCATGAAATCCAAAAAAGGCGCCGGTAACAGCAAGAAGCTTCACATCTCCAAGCCCAAGCCCCTGCTTCTTTCTGACGTAGGTGTAAAAGAGAGAGATGCTAAGGAGTATGCCGGCTCCTGTAAGCACGCCAATGCCTGACTCAACAATTCCTGGAACAAAGGGAGGAGCCTTTACCAAACCAAAAAAAGTCTGCTCTACCCCAAAGAGAATTCCTAAAACAAAGGCGGGGTAGGTGATGACATTTGGAATTATAAAGTATTCAAGGTCGATAAAACTGATAACGATGAGCCCGGCTGCAAAAATATACGCTAGAGCCGCAGTAACGGGATCAAAAGTTGCGTAACTAAGCCATGCAAAAAAGGCAGAAAGAAGCTCTATCGTTGGATACTTCCAAGAGATTCGTTCCTTACAAAACCCACATTTACCTAGCAACAGTGCGTAACTAACAACTGGCAGATTGTGATACCACTTTAGCTTCTCACCGCAATGTGGACAGAATGAACGCGGCGGATACGCGATAGTAACCCGCTTTTGGAAATGCGGAGAGTTGAGAAGATCTTCCTCTCCTAACTCTTCTTCCTCAACTCCCTCCTCATCGCTCTCCTCCTCTTCCTCAAAGAGCTCATCAAGTCCGGTAGACCGCCCGAGGGGAATACGATAGACGCATACGGAGAGGAAGCTCCCGATTATTAGACCAAAGAGAACTACAGCAATATCAATCATAACTTGTACGCTCAGGGTAAGGGACCAAACCACGGAATCAGCATCACTGTGCCAGGTGGCTAACCTGCTTATTGGGTTCAATCACAATGTAGGCAGTTTCCCACTCACCCGGTAAACTCTATCTTGAACAAACAAAAGCTTCCTGGAGGTTAGGATTCCGAAACCAAGGGAAAGTTTGTAAATTAATTTCATAGCTGAAAAGGGTAAATTTATCAGAGGGTTAGTTAAAAACGCCGTGAGAAGTCTGAAGTTTTTGCAGCCTTTAGCGTGTCGTTCGACTCCAATCCACTCAGGTGAAACGCTATGAGTTCAAACAGTAACCAAGTTGATAAGCTCTTCCGCTATCTCTACTTCCCGTTAAACGAGGGAGCAGTCCAACGCTATGCCTATTTTTCAAACAATAGGTCAATCGTCCATGCAGTCCTTTCACGAGTCGTTGTAGCGCCTATCGTTCGGCGGCTTCCTTCCGTATTCACCCCAAAAACATTAACACTGTTCGGATTTATCTTTGCGGGGATAGCTTTCTTTTGCGCCCTTGCCTATCGGGGAAGATACCCGAATATCACGCTGCCACTAATTGCCCTTTGCACTACGCTCCATATCCTCTCCGATGTTCTCGTTGAACCGCTCGCAAAAATTAGAAAAGATACATCCCTCCTTACTCATTTTTTGCAGCACTATGCTCAAGGGTTTGCCCTTGGATTCTTTTCACTAAGTGCAATCGCGCTCTTCTCCTCGGACGAGTTCATCTACGGACCAATTTTGCTGATTTCGGTTCACATCGCGATGTTCACAGGCCTGCAGGAGATCTCGATTCGAAAAACTACCTTCCGAATTGAAAAAATCGGCCCCTTGGAAGCCCTGTCCGTACTCGCACTCCTCTGTCTTGTTTGTCTAAACCGAGAACTCTTTTGGAAATTGCTTGATAGCGAACAGTACGGCATTGCGATGTTTGACATTACGCTCCTTGCTGTGTCCTTTGGAGCTGCCGCTACTGCCATTGAGACGATACGGCGCTCAAAGCTCTACCTCACACCAGCAACTCTCCTCTACCTTGCCGGATGTATTTTCTTTGTGCTGCTGATGTTTGAAATGAAGAACACTATGTTTGCGATGGTGCTTTTTATCTTCTTTAGTAGCGAGTTTTTTGGCCGAATGATTTTAGCGAGAATAATCCATACGGAACCCGTAAGCCCCTCGGTCATGCCCCTTATCATCGCTCTTGTTGCCATTCAGGCAGAACACTACTTCTGGGATCTTCAGCTTTCAGGATACATATTAGCGATAGTGCTCATCCTCCAGCACGTGTCACTTGCTTACTATGCATTCACGAAGTTGGCAGACCGTTACATGGATCTTCCTTTTCGCCGGGTGTAAATTCTTGACGATTAGGGAGAAAGCTCTGAAAGCTGCGATCTTGGATATACCACTGCCCAGACCCTGACCAAGCCCTAGAATTCCCAAGAGCAACCGATGTACATCGAACAAACCATTGATAACTGCATGGGCTCCCATAAATCAGCTTCGATGTGGCAAGAAAGGAACGGAGCGTCTAGAAACCCTGTTCCCGGCTCCAACCTGCTATAGTTTGAAGACCCCCATTCAGAATCCGAGGCTCCAGGTGGAGGCACTGGCATTCCCCCACTGGAGGCACATTCAGCAACCGCCTCCGTAAGAGCTTCAAAGCACGCCTGAAGGCAAATGTGATCGAAAATTGGATTACCGGGTCTCATGCCGCCGCGGAGATAGGTATCGATATAAACTGTCGGATTCCCTAGGGAAGAATGCCAGGGCAAAAGCACTTGCCCAGAACCCTCCACGGTAGTGTTTTCCTGGCCAAATACCGGAGAGGTAGAAATCAACAGGAGGACCAGAGCTGCCATCAGTTTCAAGAAGAGTCTCATTTCCACGCCCCTTTAAATATAAATTTTTTATATATTCTAGTTATGAACAATTTCACGTTCACGTGTGCTTACGGCATGAAAAATCTCGCCCGAACGCGACAACCACCTGTTATTCCAGTTGATACAAACAGCGATAAAACTTTGCATTGAACTTTCGGATAAATTTGGATGATTACGAATTAACCTTAGGGGCCCCAAATCATCACAAGATGGTGCCCCGGATTTAATCGTTCAATCCGACAGACTCTTGGCTCGAATCATACCTTGCAGTAATAACAGAGGATAAGTTGTGAATAAAAACCAGAGCTGCTCCCTCTGTAAACTTCCAATGCCCACCATTCTTGCCATCAGGAGCAACAAGGTGCACATGCCCATTCTCTGTATATGGCGAATCAAAACGAACTCCAGATGCAACGGCGTGACCGCTCCAAGTAATATCCGAAAAATTGTCTGCGACGGACTCTGCAATACTCGGATAATCCTTCTTAGGAAAACTATGTATAGTCCCAGCCGTTGTTTCACCACTCAAGAAAACTTGGTAGGCCAAAGGCTGACCGGCGTATCCGAGCTTATCGGCAATCTCCCCCAAGAGCTGTGGAGAAATATTGCCTCGAACAGCGACTGCTAGCGGAGCGTCTTCAGTATTGTTAATGGGGCGATAAACACCTGCTTGAACAAGAACGGTATTGGGAAACTCGATATCATCCTTTGGACGAACTGCTACAGGCTGTTCACCAATTGGTCCCTTCGCTAATGTGCTTAGCTCTCCAAGCTGATTCCTCCGCACAACCAAATGTAACACGACTTCATTAGCATCGAGCTGAGGAGCATTGTCTTTAAGAGCAGAAGTGCCAGCGAGATAAAAAAGCTCTCCATCGGCGTAATCCGGAATAACTCCCCGTAGGAGATGCACGACAGCCTCAGAGGGTATTCTCGTAGTTCTGTTGGCATGCATGACCGGGACCACTTCCTCCGCATCTGCGCTGACCCCTTCTACAGAACCACTTCGCAGATTGATTCCAACTTTTGCTCGACAATTTGCCATTCGACCAATCGAACGAGCGAGTCGTTTCCTCATCTTTTCATCAAGGCCATCCAATAGTGATTCGGTGAATCGATCGATCTCGGCTGAATCAACTACGGTTACCTCCCCACCGCCTA
>JAGRAT010000679.1 GCA_020434495.1 Bdellovibrionales bacterium
CCCCTTAATTTTTCTATACAAAAGCACCTCGACACATTGCCTATCTCTGGCGAGATACGGTATTAATACTTGGTGGCATAATTTTGCTGAGAGGAAGGATCAACACATGTTTCAAGGCGACATAGTAGACGATACCAAAGGAATTAATTACGCGGTTCGTCAGTATCTTTTTTGGGGCGTACATCTGATGTGCCTCTTTGCACTGTTCACCGAGGTAAGTTGGGTAGCAGTAGCAGTATGCGTGTTCCTCTATTTCATTCGGATGTTTGCGATCACTGGCGGCTACCACCGCTACTTCTCGCACCGCTCTTACAAGACAAGCAGGCTCTTTCAATTTCTCCTCGGCTTTCTTGGAGCAACCTCCGGACAGAAAGGACCTATTTGGTGGGCATCACACCACAGACACCATCACCAGCACTCGGATCAACCCGAGGACGTGCACTCTCCACTCGTTTCCGGGATTTACTATGCACACGTTGGATGGATTCTTAGCAGACAGTTTATTCATACCCGACATGACCTCGTAAAAGATCTGATGAAGTTCCCAGAACTTCGAGCACTCGATGCTTACAACTGGATACCACCAACGCTACTCGGAGTGGCCTGCTTCTATCTTGGTGTATTTTTAAACTACGCCTACCCAGAGCTTGGAACCTCAGGATTTCAGATGCTCATCTGGGGATTTTTCATGAGCACTGTCCTTCTCTATCACGGGACTTTCTGCATCAACTCTTTCACCCACTTGATCGGCAATCGAAGATTTCAAACGAGCGATGACAGCCGAAACAATTTGTTCCTCTCCCTCATTACTCTTGGAGAAGGATGGCACAACAATCACCACCGCTACCCAGGATCGGAAAGACAAGGGTTTTACTGGTGGGAAATAGATATCTCTCACTACATACTCTCCATGCTCTCTTGGATGGGGCTCGTGTGGGATCTACGCTCTCCGCCAAAGCGTATCTACGAAGAAGCAAAGCAAACCACACCAGAAGAAGCGAAAAAGATTAAGGCCGTAGCAGCTTAAGTTCTCTTTTCCCTCAATAACAGAAAGTCCTTGTGTTCGACCGAAGGCGAACGGTGTTCCCTTCGGTTGATATGTAGTAGAGCTGTTTCTTTAGTTTAAACACAGAGTACACAGGGCCGCTTCGCTGCCACAGAGGAACTGCTATTCGTCCGATGAATAGCGTTCAGCCGTTTTCAGGGAGTGTTTTTTTAACTATACCGAAGGCAACTGAAGTTGCCGGGAGGTCCCCCGGAGGGACAACAAATAC
>JAGRAT010000680.1 GCA_020434495.1 Bdellovibrionales bacterium
CTGCGACGGGGGATTCGCTTTGGTTATCCGAGATTGATGAGAGGGCATGTTTGTAAACTACAGTAGCTCAATCTAAAAAGTCCAATTGCTGCCCCGTCTTCGACTCTGGTCGTTAGAAGGGGCGTGATAGCTTCGGCGCGTTGCTCATTGCGGGAGGGCTCGGGGGCTCAGCTGACTGACGATGGGCGTATCTCTCCTCGTCGCCTGATTGTTGTACTCCGGGCTGGTTTGCTCCTGGGGGAACGTAAGTTCCTGCCCCGCGTGAGCTGTTCGAGAAATTTGTACTCCCCCAGCTCACGCCTCCAGCTCCAAATCCAGCACGGGTGAGTCTCGGAACGCTTGCTTGAGGGGCGCCAGTGCCAGCTCCGCCACCTTCCCCAAGTAACTCTTGCGCGGCCTTTTCGGCCTCTTCTTCGCCTTTTTTTCGTTTCTCTTCTCTGTCCTTAGCGTTCTTTTCGTCGTCCTCTTTCTTCTTTTTTCTCGCTTCTTTGGCTTTGAGAGCTCTCGTCGCCCGTTCCTTCGCGATCTTCTTTTGCCGATCTTGCTCTTTCTTTTTGCGCTCTAGCTCAGCTTTTACCCTTGGGTCGTCGTTTTGTCCCCACATGAGTAAACCTCTTTAGATTAAGATATTTAAAAGGTTATGGGGAAATCTCGCTCAGTGGTGATCAAAATTATTCAACCAATCGATCTGCAAGGACTTCTGCGATGTCACGGACAGACATCCGCTCTTCTCTATTGGTCAGTTTTACCCCATCTTCAATCATTTGCATGCAGAAGGGGCAAGCAGTCGCGATGTTGTCAGCGCCGGTTTCGGCAAGCTGGTCGACTCGAATCGAGTTCACCCTATCGCCAATCTTCAAGTCCATCCAGAAGTGGCCTCCACCGGCACCACAGCACATCCCGTTCTCTTTAGACCGTTCGGTTTCGATGATGTTCAACATGGAATTTCCCTTAAGCGCTGCCCGAGGAGCTTCATATTCGTCGTTATAGCGACCGAGATAGCACGGGTCATGAAAGGTGAAATTTTCTACCTTCTCGTCGAGTCTAAGCTTATTTTCTCGTAGTAACCGTTTCAGCAGCACTGAGTGGTGAATAATTTCCGGACTTGCTCCGTTCCCGAGATTTCCGAATTCAGGATACTCGTTCTTTATCGTATTAAAGCAATGGGGGCAGTTTGCAACGAGAGTTTTGAACTGAACGGACTGTAGGGTTGCGATGTTTGCTTTTGCAAGCGACTGGAAGAGGTTCTCCTCGCCTAGTCTTCGAGCCGGATC
>JAGRAT010000681.1 GCA_020434495.1 Bdellovibrionales bacterium
CTACCACCGGCTTCCCCATCTCGATCAACGACATCCCGGTCGTGCTTGGCGATATACTCTCGAGCCCGCTGATGGAACTTCTTCCCCTCTCGCACCAACCAAGCTCGAATATCAGCCAGGCTTTCAACATACACATTGTCGTACTCCGTTCGGAGGTGAAGGTTCCCAGATTCTCCGGGATCTCGCTTCTCTTGCGGGCGCTCGATATTCTCCTGGAGAGCGGTCATAATATCGTGTACATCGTCTCCCAAGGTGTCGTATTTCTCGGCAGAGTCAAGCCCGTGTCGTTGAATGGTACTTATGAGCTTTAGTCCCTTGGGTGTCTTTTCGACAATCCCTCTTCGCTCAAGCTCGAAAAGTACTGTTCCTGGAATGAGACACAAACTTATTGATTGTAAAAGCTTAACAAACTGACTATCCGGACCTTTATAGGTAAGAACTTTTGGCTTGCCGTTCTTGTCTTGGAATCGTTTTTTCTGTTCCCACTGCCCAATAATCCGGTACAGCATATTCCCTTTCGGGCTAGGATCTGGCTTATCAACTTCTAGGAGTCGGTTCACCTCCAAGCGGTGAACGCCGGTAGTCATTACCAGACGGCTTGGATTCACCTTCTTGCCTTCCTCGGCCATGATATCTCGCGCTTCCTGCACATAGACGAGTTTAAGAACTTCGATAAAATCTTGAATAGAGTGTCCAGCTTCCAACATGAAGCGAACGATCGGTCGAAGGATCTTCTGCAGCACCATTAACCGTACCGATTGCTTCATGAACGCTCCGTACACCTAAGAGGATAGGTTCTTCTTGACAAAGAAGGTATCGGCCCTTCTTTCCGAAAACTTAAATATTTTACTTTAATCGTGACAGGGCACAATGGAGAAAATTCACCCCTCCACTGCGCCCTAAACAAGAACTAGAGACCTCCGACCACGAAGCTACGGAAGAATGTCTATCTCGTCCACAATATCGGTGACGGGATCTGATCCTGGCTTGTCCTGCTCTCCTCCGGTACTCTGCGTAGCCGCCTGAGGACGATTTCCGCCCTGCGCGGAGGGGGTGTTTACCGCTCCTTCCAGAAGATCATCGATCTCGGAAGGGGTAATCTTCTCCTCATCTTTTGGCTGAGGTTTTGAATCTCCTCCCTCCTTCCCATCGAGAATGAGATTGATGTCCAGTGGGATTGCCTTACTCTGCCCCTTCCCGGAGGTATCATCTTGGAATTCGATAACGATTACAGCGGAACGTACATCCTGAGGGATATCAACAGGAATCGACGC
>JAGRAT010000682.1 GCA_020434495.1 Bdellovibrionales bacterium
AAGACTCAGGAGGAGGCGAGGACAGGGGCACCTCTAATCAGTGGACAGATGGGATAGTGAAACTGCCCTGACTTTTAACAATTAGGTCACACCTGTCCGCACTGTTGCCATAAATAATTTATAGTAGTGGTTGTGGTTATTCGTCGGTTCTTTAGCGCACTTTTTCGCAATCAGGTTTTCTACTATGCCTCGCAACTTCACTCCAACTCTCCTCCTCCTTATTGTTTTCAACCTCCTTATTGGTTCGCCATCTCATGCCCAGAGCCTCCTTCCGGGAACGACCCATAGAACGGATTCAGGAGAATGTATCGAAGAGCCCCCAGCCCAAAAGGTCTGCTGCGCACCCCCTGGTAAAGATTGCAGCTATTGCGACGATAACCCTGAGGCTTGCAGCAACAAGAGAACAGTGATGCTCCTCGTTCCGGGCAAAGGCAACTCAGAAAAAAACAAGCATGGAGAGTTCGTTATCAAGAAAGACTCTCCCGAAGACAAACTCATGAACCGTTTGAAAAACAACCAATGCATAGAGGTGGTTCCCCTGCCCTTTGATGAGAATCAGTCCGAATACGATGTACACAGAGAGCTGCTTGAAAAGACTGGCGAAGCCTTTGACGAACGAGGCTTAAGCACAGACCCTGAGAATTCCGGAGTAAACGGAGTACTGGTCGTTGGTTACAGCCAGGGGGGAATAGCGTCTCTTGGAATGATGGAGGAGCTCGAAACCTTTCAATCCGAGACCGGCATGAGTATGGAATTTCATACCTACGGAACTCCCTTCAATCTCAACTTTGGCAGCACCGGCCCTGGTATTGCCAGTGGACTAGGGGTCATTTCGGAGTTCTCGTCCGTCGTTGGTAGCGGCCAGTGGTACAACCCGAATTTAAGCGGAAATATTCCTCATACGGCACACATTCATCTTCGAGAGTCGAGCGGTATTGGAGTTGAAGAACAGAAAACTCATCGACTCCGGCGATCCCCAGCTCACGAGAACCATCGGTCCGCGAATCACCAGAGTATTTTGAGCTTTGCCGAGCTTCTTGCTCCACGACAATGCGAGTGCAAGGGAAAGAAATGCGAGGAGGAATCAAACCTAAACCAACTTTATATGGCCATACCGTCCTTTGAATAGTTTTCTGGGAATGGCCCTCGGGCAATAGACTCAGCTGCTAGGGTCTCGGGAAAAGTAGGCACGTCGCTTTTCCCCGCCCTTTCTCCGAAATACTGTTTGCATCGCTAAAAAAAATAAA
>JAGRAT010000683.1 GCA_020434495.1 Bdellovibrionales bacterium
TCGCTCTTTCCATGTCGGTCCGCGAACGGTATGAGTTTCTGCCACATCAGGAATTGGTCTTCGATACACCGCTAATCTCCGCTGATAGTGTAACCGCGCTGCCTGCCAAAGTATTCGTGGATAGGTAAGCATCCCGACCGATGGCCCATGGAAGAGCATCTTGAGCAAGCTCCATTTTTCGATTGGAACCACCGCCCCGATAGTCTCTCCCACAAAATCTTGGTGAGCCCCTCGCCGAATAGCAATACGCACTGCAAACGCTCGATAAATATCCTCAAAATGGAACTCATAGTCACCGCTTCTATCGAAAAAAGGAGACACATGAAATGTCTTTTTCTGACGATCAGTAAATTCAAATCCCTTCTTTTCGGAAATTTTCGGCTGAACATAATAAGTATGCCCATCTCCGTAAGTATTGTTAACGTCCGAGACGAAAGCAACGAACTGTCCAGCGCTGTCATAGCACCAAAAGAAACTCACGGGATTAAAAACATAGCCAAGGTATCGTGGCGCGGTGACGAGCACAGCACGAAAGACCTCGACACCGCCGAAGCGGGCTTCCACCTTACGCTTCAACTTCTCGAAGATCGTTCCCTCCTCTCGACCCAAAAAGTCGCTATCTCGAATGGACAGCAACCCGAATCGATTGTAGGTAAATCCCGGAAGAGAACGGTCCAATTCCGGTAACTCCTCTAGGTGAATCTTCATGTACTGAACGGGATAGCGGAATCCATGGCGAACCGGAGTAAACCGCTCATGGAAAATTTCACCATCGATATAAGAAGACTTATATTGCACCGGTCGCTCCATATTGGCACTTCACACCGGAAATACGGGAACCATGAGGCTGAGACTGAAGATATTCCCGAGCTGCGCCGCCAGTCAGTCGTGCAACGACACTCATTGAAGAGCGAATGGCATCCTCGTGAAATCCCCATCCGAGATAACTACCGCAGAAGAATGTCGAGTTTGTTCCGTTGTACTCCAGGATCTTCGGCTGGGTAGCAACGCTTTCGGTGGTGTACATCGGATGCATGTAAGTCATTCCACGGATGACGTGTTCCCGGGCAATCTCTCGGCGAGGGTTCAGGGTTACGCAATACTCCTTTTGACAATTAAGGCCCTGAAGTCGGTTCATATGATAGGTAACAGAGAGTGGCTCGCTCCCTTCCTCTCCCCTTTCTCGTCGATAATTCCACGAGGCCCATATTTTTTTATCAGGAGGGAGATACGACTCATCTGTA
>JAGRAT010000684.1 GCA_020434495.1 Bdellovibrionales bacterium
CTTTCGCTTCATCTCTAGCACCTCCTCCTATAGGTTGATGCTAGGCTCCGCTTGGGTCAAATTTAGGGGATAAGGTCAAGACCTCTTGGTCTGCTGCACCCGCGATCGAAGAGTGATATCAGACACCAAGATCCGTAAAAAAAGCACGATTCGGTTGAATTCAAGGGGAAAAGAGATGAAATCTTCATGTTGGACAGACAGTTATCGACTGAGGCGCCCGCCTCGGGACTCACGTCTACCGGTAGGCCCATCCCTCGACAACGGAACCTCATCAGAGGAAGATATCGAGGGTGTCGGGTTCGGTGGCCAACGGAGAGACTAAGCAGCCTTCTCGTGCGCCAGTCCCTCATGCTCGGCACTGTCGGCAGGAAGCGGGTCCAGTGGCGCAACAAGATGCCGGGAAATGTTCAGTTTGCCGGTTACAAGCTTTTCAACCAAGAGCTCTGCATACAATACAAGCTCGCGCCAGCGACTGATCCAATTAATGATAAATCTGGGTCGCAAGCAGTTCCTGAGTGGAAGCAACTCGTATTCGTGAAAATCAAGTAACGTCTTGTGCAACTCAGCAAAATCCTTTTCGGCTTTCGTTACTCGGTACCGGATGCGTTTTCCGATTCCGAGATGAGCCATAAGATCAACTCCAAGCGCGTGCCGCATAACGTACGCCGAAAGATGAATCTGTAGCGGATAATCTTGATCATTCACAACAGATTCAGGCAACTCTGTTACTTGCCGTTTAAAAATATCGACTTCGTAGACAAAACGATTTTCCCCAGCGCTCAGCACATACAGAATCGGATGTCCTTTGAATTTGTTTCGTACAAAGAATGGAACTGCTTTAAAATACGAATCAAAAAACCTTCGCATATGTCGAATCGACACCTTAGCTCGAGCCTCTTTTTCGTAGAACGTCTCAAGAGTCCGAGCTTTCTCTTGCTGATAATCCTTTAAGATCTGCTCTCGATTAGTGAACCAGTCGATACCAGTGTACTGAAAGCCGTCTTCTTCTGACCAAGCATCTCCTGAAACCATTACCTTCAGCTGAGGCTGCTCGATCTTATGTGCCTTCCAATAATCTGCCACCATGGTCGGAGTGCGACCATCTGTGTTGAAGTGAAAAGTTTCGCGATGAAGGTAGCACTGATTGCTTGCAAACGGGACCGCGTAACGAGCCCCACTCTTCTTTACGAACTGGTAGAACCGTTCGATATATTTCTGCGCATCATCAACAATTT
>JAGRAT010000685.1 GCA_020434495.1 Bdellovibrionales bacterium
GCCGCATCTGCGTTACAATCCACGGCTTTAGCAGACTCTACCACAATTATGTATTGCCCCGATGAGATCCCTAAACTATCAAGCGACAAATTCGTAGAAGAAGCCCTACCTCTCTCACACTTCAGTATTATATTTCCGGCCCACTGCCACCTATTGAATCTGGGTCGACTCTTCGCGGATCTTCTCCGGGAATAATAATCATATCATCTAAATCGAGATTGAGGGTCGTCGGTGACGGAAGCAGATTTCCCCAAATAATAGTAAGACCAGCAGGAGATCCGTCAGGATTTAAAAGAATGCCGTAGTCTTGTCCGGTCGTCTTCTTCAGCGATCGTAATGCCTCACTGATGAAGTCAGGATCGTTATCCCATGCATCCTTAATGATATCCTCGATATCCTCAATGGGAGTATCTTTCAAGAATGGATTTTTGACCTCGATATTCTTCTGAGCACTTTTATCTATCCAAATGGGCTTCCCGTATTCTGTTGAGCCCCTTGGCTGACTTCCTGGCTTTTGAGGAGTTGTAGGTTTCTTCGGTCGCTTGACTGGGCTCCATTGAATTATATGAGCATCATTCCCGCTGGTGGCATTGGTTGTATTTTTAAACTCCTCTTCCACCCACCCTTTCTCAGTCCTTCGTAGCCTTCGCGGGTGACCATTGCGAGGATCCGGGAGATCGAATGTTTTGGGTGATCCAGGAACAGGTTCTAGGCCCCCAGATACAGGATTTCTCCTTCTCAGCGGAAAAGTGGGAGCGGCTGGAAGGAGATCTGGATCTGGAGTAGGAGGGAGCTTTAGAGGTGACAGACCGGGTAGGGTTGGTGGAGTTCCGGGAGTTCGCCGCATCCTATTTAGGCCAGTGTTTCCGAGCAGCAGGTTCGTTCCAAAGTCTACAATGCACTGATTCGGCTTGAATTCCTTATGCACAACAATGCCTTCTGCTCCGAAGAACTGTACTATACATAGATTGCCATCTGAGTCGGTATAACTATCATATCCCGGCAGATCAACACCTGACGTCTGTTCGAACCAATGCATCGCAAGAGCGGCTCCATCGCCCACGCTACGGCCCCCTTCGTTGACAGAGTTCATAATGAACATCGGTGGATTCTCACCGGCCTCCAGTGCAAGATTGTAAATAGCACTTAGCACTTCATCGATCTTTTCAGGAATTGACTCGAACCCCCCCCCG
>JAGRAT010000686.1 GCA_020434495.1 Bdellovibrionales bacterium
AAGTCTCCCGGAGGGACAATAAGTTCTGCCCGTAAATACAGCCGAAAGCTATTAGTTTTCGACAAACCAATCCGGGAACTTCATTGGCGGGCAGAATCAAAACTTGGAGGAGACCTCAACATGTTACGTAGCCTTCTATCACTAAAAAGTTATCGGTTAGAAGCTAAGGACGGAGAGCTGGGAACGCTTACCAACTTTTACTTCGACGATGAGAGGTGGACTGTTCGCTACATGGGTGTCAACATCAGTAGCTGGCTTCCTGGAGCCGATGTTTTGGTCCCAATAGTTTCCGTGAAGGGCGATCCAGGTATTAAAAGCCGCACCATTCCTGTTGAATTAACAAGAGAACAGGTGAAAAATGCTCCAACGATTGATGATGTAAAGCCAGTTTCTCGGCAGATGGAAAAGACTCTCTTAACCCGTTACCGGTATCCGGCTTACTGGCACGGTTTTGGAGTAACTCCTTCGTCATTTGATACTTCCTCAGCCGAAGCTGAAGTGGAAAGATACATAGAACTGAAAGAAAAGGAAATCGACTCTACTCATCTTCGAAGCTTGAACGAAGTTCGAGGTTACCATGTAGCTGCGCGAGACAATACTTTCGGCCACGTTGAAGACTTCATTGTTGATGATGAAGCTCCCTGGAAAGTGAGGTATCTTGTAATTGACACCAAGAATTATTGGCCCTTTTCCAAGCAGGTGATTGTCGCCCCTGATTGGACGCAGGGTATTCGGTGGGGGGATAGAGAAGTGGCGCTTAATCTCACCGAACAACAGGTTAAAGACAGTCCTACTTACAGTCCTGATGAACCCATCAATAGAGAACGGGAAGTTCGTCTCTATGACTACTATGGAAGACCGAAGTATTGGGAAGACGAAGCTTACCCCCATCCTCCGATGTTTTAGTGCTTTATACCGATTACCCAGTTACATTCTGCGTACATTTTGCGCTAGCTTAGGTTCGACTTCCGCACGCTCCACCATACGACAAATCCTAGCGAGACTTTGATCTATATGTGCAGTTTGCTGTGCCGAATTAACGTTTATGAGGTGAGATGCGAATTGAGTCTTGAGGCCTTTTACAAACTGAGCCACTTCCTTCTCATTCTTGGCTGATAAAACAAACTCAAGGTGCCACTCACCTCTAAGGTGTGTAAGCGAGACTACGTTCTTGAACTGATAACAACAAG
>JAGRAT010000687.1 GCA_020434495.1 Bdellovibrionales bacterium
ACTAGAACAAGACAGGGCGTTTGCTCGGAAAAAGAGCTAAAACGAACTCTGGTATTGCCGATGGGTTCTATGCGAAAGGGTAATCGGTATATCCCTCAGGCCCTTCAGCATAGAATAGATCTGGACGTTGTGGATTCAGTGTGAGTTGTTCTTTGAATCTTCTAGGAAGATCTGGATTCGCAATGAAGAGCTTTCCAAATGCTACAGCATCAGCAGTATTGTTCTGAATAGCCGATGTTGCAGATTCAAAATCAAAGTTTTCATTGGCGATAAATACGCCCCCGAAAGCCTCCTTCAATTTCGGCCCAATGCTATCCGCTCCTAAGTGTTCTCTAGCGCAGATAAAGGCGATTCCGAGTCTCCCGAGTTCGGTGGCAAGGTATACGAATGTCTCTTGTAGATTTGAATCTTCCATATCGTGAGCGTCCGCGCGAGGAGCGAGATGCATTCCGACTCGACCTGTTGGCCAGACGCCCAGCACTGCTTTTGTTATCTCTAAGTGCAGTTTGGCTCGATTCTCAAGCGATCCTCCAAATTCGTCAGTTCGTTTGTTTGTAGAATCTTGCAAGAACTGATCAAGGAGGTAGCCATTAGCGCCGTGAATTTCGACACCATCAAATCCGGATTTCTTTGCATTTTCAGCGCCAAGTCTAAATTCCTCAATGACTGAGTAAACCTCTTCCGTTGATAGCGCTCTTGGAGTCACAAACTCTTTCTTGGGGCGAACCAGGCTGACATGTCCTTTTGGGGCGATTGCGCTAGGAGCGACAGGAAGCTCACCATTTAAATAAATAGGATCTGAGATGCGTCCAACATGCCAAAGCTGAAGAATGATTTTTCCTCCAGCCGCATGTACGCTTTCTGTGATCTTACTCCAACCATCTACCTGCTCACTCGACCAAATTCCGGGAGTCCCGGGATATCCTACTCCCATAGGGGAAACGGAGGTTGCTTCAGTGATGATCATTCCCGCGCTTGATCGTTGTCGGTAGTATTCAACCATCAAGTCATTTGGTACTCGTGATTCCCCTGCTCGACAACGAGTAAGTGGTGACATAACTATTCGGTTTGGCAACTCGAGATCGCCAATTTTTAGTGGTGTAAATAAGTCCATGGTCAAAACATAGCCAAAACATTGGCTTCGCACTAGCGGCAGGACGAGTTTGAAACAGAGGCATGGATTCT
>JAGRAT010000688.1 GCA_020434495.1 Bdellovibrionales bacterium
AAACACCGATATTTCGCTTAGACCTTCGTAATCAGATCCAAAATCTCCAATTTCGAGCCGCGTTTTGACGTCGATCTACTCAAATACGCTTCACGGTTTTTGGGGTTGGGCTGCACCAGGTACCTACCTGGTTTCAGGAGTTACCATGTACCAATTCCTGCTATAATCACCCCCACTGTGGCGGTGGAGTAAATCTAAAAAGGGTTACTTTCCGCTTATTTACTGAAGTTCAAACGGAGTCTGATAAGTCGTTGTCAAGTTCAAAACCTCTATCGCACGATATCCGGTGTCGTTGAAATCGGAATACGGATCGCAGTTTCCGGTTGTAGAGGTACGATGAGAACGTCTAACAAAATTTTCAGCACCTGTCTGATAATCCGGGCGGAAAATAACCTTATCGCTACCAATGTGACCGACCGCTGAAGGAGAGATCAACGAATCCGCGCTGGCTGGAAAACTTCCCAAAGACACGTATGCTTGTCCGGTGCAGTCCGTTGATTCGTAATACACCTCTAAAGGAGAATCAAAGTTATCGTGTTTAGCGCAGACCAAATGAAAATCTCCGGAGACTTCAACTAAGATCTTTAGAGAATTAAATGGAGGATTGAGGTCTTGGCAATCGTTGCTAAGAACATCCCCGATAAGTGCCCCACTAAAATCATGAAGCGCCCGCCCCGACCCCTTCGGCCCAACTGGACCTTGAGGACCGATCGGTCCAATATCCCCTTGGGGACCTTTATCCCCCGTGTCTCCCTTTACACCTTGAATACCTTGAGAACCCTGTGCTCCTTGCGGTCCGGTTTCACCCGTAGGACCTTGCGGTCCAACATTACCTTTTGGCCCCTGAGGTCCCACTGGACCTGAAAGTCCCTGAGCTCCAACGAACTCGTCTGTTGCAACTAAATCCACAAATCCTTTAGGGCATGGACCATTAGTTCTAATTACCGACTTGAACAAATTTATCTGGCCGTTACTACGAGCTTTGACCTTCTTCTTAATACAGAGGCTATCAGCGTTACCGATAGACGGAGCCATAAGGCCGAAGAGACAAAATGTGATCAGTATCAACGGATAACTTCTCATAGCGCTATTCCTTTAGAAGCAGCCCGCTCTCATCGAATTACAACTTCGGGCTCGTAACTACGTCATCAATTAGTTGTCGAGTAACCTACCGAATATT
>JAGRAT010000068.1 GCA_020434495.1 Bdellovibrionales bacterium
TGAGATGGCTTCTAGGGAAGCTCGGAATAAGTCTCGATGGCGTGGGACCTGGGATGATGAAGTTAAACGAAAAATACGGTTTTCGTTTAACATAATGGTCGTCGTAACCGTCTTAACAAGACTTATTCCGAGCTCCCCTAGGATAGCAAGACTTTTAACACCGCTGGATTTGGAGCCTTGTCCTCGGGAATCATCAACGCGCTTCGAAGCTGATTCTTCTCGGAGTCCGTTCGCGCCACCTGGCGCATTTTCTGTATCAGACTCGGAAGAGCACCTTTTACTATCTCGGTCGAAGTTCTAAGTGTTTCAAGAACGATGGCGACCGTGACATCTTCCTCTTCGGTATGCCAACAATCATAATCTGAAACCATCCCAATCAGAGAAAACTTCATCTGTGCTTCAAACGCAAGACGAACCTCCGGACACGCCGTCATACCGATAATTGAAGTTCCAAAACTGCGATAGACCGCGCTCTCAGCTCGTGTAGAAAGGTGCGGTCCTTCAATACAGATGTACGAGCCTCCCCGGTGCACCTTGCTCTTTGAGTGTGCGGCGAGAACGGTTGCCAGCTCCTCTGAAAGTTCGTCCGAAAAAGGATCGGCAGATGCTGGATATCCGGCTAACCCATTTTCTAAGAAAGTGATATTTTTTCGGAGGGTCCAATCGATTAATTGGTCAGGGAAGACGAAATCGCCAGGTGCAATCTCCTCTTTCATGCTCCCAACCGCAGAGATACTCAAACACGAGGTCACCCCAAGTTGCTTCAGAGCGTAAATATTTGCCCGAAACGGGAGTTCATGGGGCAAGTACTGATGGTGCTCTCCATGTCTCGCAAGAAAAAAAACGGGAGCTCCTTCAAAGGAGAGCTCTACGATTGGCGCAGATGGCTTACCAAAAGGAGTCTCAATTTCATGCCTTTTCACCATCTCAAAGTTCGGAAGCTCATAGAGTCCAGAACCACCGATAATTCCTATCGTTTCCATACCGTCTCCTTAGCGAAAATTGCTGTTCATGCGGGGATCTGATCTCTCACCACGACGATGAACGCTTAACGTTACGAGGCTGCTCGACGTTCTCCGGAGCTTTCATCTCGACTCTTCTTACGAGCAGCAGCCTCTTCCTCGTCTCGTTTGTAATATGAAGTGTAGTAACGGTTGTAATAATGGTAATCAGCCCCTTGGAAATCAACATCATTGAGAATCGTTCCAAGCACCCGCGTCCCTACCGCTTTTAATCGACCAACGGCATCACGTACCAATCTACGTGGGGTTGCTCCACCTTTTACGACGAGCACTGCTCCATCGACGTATCTGGAAAGAACCACTGAGTCGGTCACCGGAAGAATCGGCGGGGAATCTATTATAACAAAATCGTATTGCTCTCTTAGCTGCTCTAATATGCGCTTCATCTCCAACGATCCGATTAGTTCCGCTGGGTTTGGGGGAATACTCCCCGCTGGGATAATGGTTATCCGCTTAATGAGATTATCAATTTTTACAGAATCAAGCTCTCTTGAGCCAGTAATCACTTCAACCAATCCAGGCAGTCCCGGTTCAAGATCGAAATATCTCATGAGGCTCGGACGACGGAGGTCACAATCGATAACGACTACTCTACCACCGGAGCTCGACAAGCTTGCGGCAAGATTCATAGCAGAAGTCGTCTTTCCCTCTGAAGAGTGAGAGGAGGTCACCAGGATAGATCGCGGCGGTTCGCCGGCTTGAGAGAGCAAAATTCCTGTTCGAATAGTTCGATAGGCTTCTGAGGCAAGCGATTTTGGTGCGGCCAAAAAGGTAATCGGGTGTGGAACTCCCCCCTGTAACGGGCTTAACGCGCCCTCCGAAAGCGAAGGGAGGTTATCGCCATCTCCTCCAACTTTCGGATCTCCCCCATGGGGCTTTTTCGAACTCGGCACGGGAGCTCCTAAGGCTAACTGCTCACTCTCAAAGGAAGGCACAAGGCCGAGGTTTGGCAATCCGGTCACCTGAGTCAAAAGCTCTGGAGAACGAATGGTGTTATCAAGGTGGTTAAGGAGAAACGCAATACCGATTCCAAGCCCGATACCGATACAAAAGCCCGCCATCAGCAATAAGCTCTTCTTCGGATAAGAGGGAACTCGAGGAACAACCGCATAGTCTACAATTGAAACGTTTGAAGGGTTCCCCTCAATGGCCAATGCCGACTCTTTTGATTGCCTCAAGACGTTTTGAAGCAGCTCTCGAGAGCTCTCCAATTCTCGGAGAAGCACATTGTACTGGACCTGCTTCTTGGCCAGCTCAAACGTCTTACTCTTCTGTTGCTCCAATTCATCTCTTAGACGGTCTTCTTCCAGCTGAAGCGCGATGGCCTTTGAGCGAAGTCCGCTAATGATCTGCTCCCTCTGCTCTCGGACCCCCTGCTCCAAACGATCCATCTGAGCCTTTAACTGCTTCACTTTCGGATACTCAGGGGTAAACTTCTCGATGAGCATTCCGTATTCGGCTTGAAGCTTTCCAAGTTCCGAACGCATCTGCAGCGCCGTCGAGTCATCATATCCCGCAGAGTTTTCCGTGTTGAGATCCTTCGCCTTCTCAAAAACATTCTCGGCCTCAATCCGTTTTGCCGTCACCTCGGTCAGCAGAGTACTCAACTGGCTCATCCGTTGAGCCGTGATGTTCTCATCCTTATTGACCGCAACGATGGAGTGTTTTTCGGCGTAATCCGCCAACTCCCGCTCGAGCGATGAAACTTTTTGCCGCAACTCATCGGCTTGCTCTCGCAAGAACTGCAAAGTGTCTGAACGCTGCTGCACATGAGACTCTCGCAGCCACTCACGATATTCTCGAGCGTGAACATTGGCGATTCGGCTAGAGAGCGACGCGCTTGGGCTGGTAGCGCTGATCTCGACCAGGGAGGTCCTCCTCACAGGAGAGACTCCCACCATACCGAGATAACCCTTGATGAGTCCGACATCGTGTTCGTAAACCAACCCTTCGTCAGTTCGCACCTCCGGGATAGAGCTCTGTTGCTCCCCCCCAAAGAGCATCCCCCAGAAGGACTCACTCTGAGGAGCATCAAGAGCTTGCCGAATGTTGTCATCACGCAACACTCGGTCTCCCACTGTAAAGCTCGTTATCTGCTCTATCTGTGTGCCAAGGTAATTCGCCTCTTTCGTCTGTTCCTGATAAATCCCTTCTACAGAGGTCGCGGCAAGTATAGGCTCATAGGTACCGATACGGATCTTGCTCGTCGCCGTATAAAGAGGAGTTACAAGAAAGGCATATAGGGTTGCAAGAAGAGTCGCAGCAATCGTGGATGCAACTATAAGGATGCGGTACTTGTAAACGACGAGCCAGTAATCATAGAGACTGGACTCCCCGAGAATGCCCTGATCTTCCTCCTCGTATGGATTGCCATACAGTTGGGAATCCGTCTGAAAATTCGTCGAGGGAAGACTCGACTGTGCGGGCACTGCCCGAATTGGCGTCCATGGGTCTTGATTCATCCCAATTATTCTCCAGAGTTCCAACTATCGGTGGTCAGCTCCTCACGATACCTCATCATAGGTCCCCGACCAACTCGTTAACCCTATCAGTTGACGACATTTACCTGTCCGCCGACTCCAAGGTTTACAATTCTCGCTATACTATCAAAAGTGTCCTCAGCAAGTCGTTTTCCCCGGTGAGATGGAACACGGATAAGGTCGCCATCTCGCACAGGAATATCAGACTGAGCACCGCTTAAAATATCATTAAGACTGACCACTAGCCGTAGTTGATCTCCGGTCCGAACCGGTCTCACAAGCTCAACTTCATCAATTTTCGCGCTGTAGGTAATCCCCCCAGCCGCAGCCAGAGCTCCGAGAAGGGTCGAGCGATTGCCGAGGTCATACGATCCCCGCTTTTCAACCTCCCCCTCAACCAACACCTTTCCAGCTTCAGGAACAATAATCATGTCTCCGCCACGTATCGGAATCTCAAGGGGAACGCCACCGGAGGTTCCGAATACATCCTCAAGCGCAACCTCAATTGCGTTATCCGATCTGATAGCACCCGGGGCAGAGAGTGAACTGCTCGCTTGAAGAGCAAATCGAGCTCGGTCTTCACCGGTTTGCTGTCCCGAAAGACCCGTTCGCTCAACGGGAATGATATTTACCCGGTTTCCTGCTAACGGGGTAACTCCTCCGGCAATGGTAAGAAGCTCCATCAAAGAGCTACTCCCTTTCCGTAACGGATAACGCGCCGGCTTTTCGACCGCGCCGACGACCGCTACCTCCTGACTGGCATAGTGTGTAAGGAAGATATTCGCTTGTGGATTTCTCACAAAGCGCGTCAAACGAGTTCGAAGCTCCTTTTCAAGCTCAGTTGTCGTAAGGCCGCCAGCAACTACCGCTCCAACAAGCGGGAGGTCAATAAAACCAGACTGACTTACCCGAGTGGTTGTATTCAATTCCTCAACATCAAAGACTCGTACCTCCAGTTCATCACCTGCGCCCAATCGATAACTCGGATCGGTTGGAACGGATTCTAGCCGATTGTGAATGAGATTCAGGAGCCGGTCTTTATTTCGTTGCTCCCACGCGAGAAATCTCTCTCTATCTTCGTCAACCGTTGGAATCTTTAACCCTTTATCCTTCGCTTCCTCAACGATCTCAGATCTCGGCAAGGTAATACTCCGCGATGCGCATCCTACGAAGAGCAAACATGCAACTCCCATCCCCGCAAATGCAAAAACCCTAGACGCGACCTGCTGATAACAATACAACTCAACTCGCCGATCTCTTCTCATCTTCCATCCTCTGCCACTTGTTTACCCAACAACTTAACGACACAGCAACTAACCGACACAGCAACAAACCGTAACAGCGCACCGTGGGCACTAACCAACATACCGGAGCCGCGCCACCCACTTCACATCACCACACTCGAGGCGAAGCCCTTTGCGATAGATCACCCCATGCCCGCGACACTCACCAGTAGCGAGAGTCTCATCAAGGATAGCGACATTTCTTACCTCACTATCCTCAGTAAACACGAGATCTACCGAACCGAATCGCAAGGCGGTAAGCGCTCTGCGAGCATCCGGCATGGCACGCACTTCGACCTCATCTACGAACTGCAACACCGAATGTCGAGAGACATTGGTCCAGGCATCTTTCACCTTCCTCAGTCCGACTCGAATCTCAGGACGAATAATATCAATCTGAAAAGGACCAAGGCCGATATAGAAGTTCGAGCTTCCAAGTTCTTTCCCAAACACTTGCCCAGAACTTCTTTCGTACACTGGACAAGCGGCGAGAAGTCGAAACACACCTACCGTATCCCCTTCTATCTGGAGGCGAGCATCTCCGACAACATGTACCTGCTTGATAATCTTCTCTCGCCTGTTCAGCGCATCTTCTGACTCATTAGCGGCTTCACCGGAAGCGACATGGCTATCGCTGCATCGCTCGAGGGAAAATGCGACATCCCTCGCTTTCAGTTCCGAGCCATTACTGAAAAAAATTTCCTCCCGGATAACGAGCTCTGTAAGGTTTTTCTCCGGATCGGAAGAGAGAGACTTCACGAAGGACAACCCTTCAATCCGAGGAGCGCTACCATCGCCCTCCTGAACTGCTGAAACAAGCGGTGGAGCTGAAAGAGAGCGGAGCACTTCCGAATATGGATCTCTTACCACGAGCTTGTCGAGATTACTTTGCGAGTGGAGCGCCACCTGATAGGAGATTTGCGGAACAGCTATGGTAATTCCCCCTTCTGCCAAAGCCTGGCGCGGGAAGACTTCGTGACAAAGCACAATAACAAAGAGCAGCGTTCCGATAACTCGAAGAAGCGAGCTCCTCCACATACCGTCTGCGTAAGAAAATCTCATCTCCATGCTTAAGCGCCTCCTCCGTAAACAGCGAGAAACGCATTCACATTTCCTTCAATTTTCCCGGTATCAGATTTGCTTGCGTAGTGAATCTTCCACAATCTGGAGGACTTTCGCTCAAGGAGATGAAAATAGAGCACACTGTTTTCTCCCACCGAAAGAACATCAGCCTCATACAACGCAGCGGACAGCTCATTCCAGTGGATGTTATCATCGCTATAAAAAAGCCTGAGACGTGAAACAACGTCTGGAGTGAGAGGACTCGGTGTTGTCAACGTGATGAGCACGGGGGACTCCGCCCGAGCCGTCATAAACCCGACAGACCGATACCGTTGATCGAAGATTGTTGGCTCTCTCGTGCCCCACATCGAGAGCATTCCACTGTCTGGCTTCAGGTCGTAGTAGTTCCACCCCTTTGAAACCTGTAGGGCTCCATGTTGAGCTCGAAGTGACAGGAAAGAACTCAGTGAATTCGATAGCAACTGGCGATTCCTCGACCCGCGATTTTGGTAGGTTCGAGAGACATGAAGAATCGTGGCATCAATTTCTTTACGAACAGAGTCCGAGGCCGCCAAGGGACTCAGATCGACAAGTTCTGAAACGAAAAGATCTACCGGAAACTCCCCGCCCTCGACATCTTGCCACCGAGCTTCAATCGCTTTGCGCTGTTTCTCCGCTAACGCTGGAATCAAGGGAGAACTCTCAAGCTGGCCAGACAGTTCAAGATGTGCCCGGAGCCTCCGTGACCAATAGGTTGTTTGCGGCATCTCCGCTGGTAGAGTAGCGAGGACTTCCCCACTCTCAAGAATCCACTCCTCAACAACATCGGCAGTTTCTGAACTAACAGCTGGAGTCCCAACCAAGTACCGGTTAAAAGCGACCTTAGCGACCTCCGGCATCCCGAGACTCCAAGCAAGTCGTCCGATCTGGTACTGTACCTGAGGATCCCAGGGATAATCATTTGCAATCTTCGAAAGGAGGGCTCTTCTCTGATCTCCGGAGTATCGATTAAGGATTTCAACATCGGCGGCTTCGTCACTACTCGCTACGAGATGTGAGATCTCCGCAAAAGGAGTATTCTTCAGGGTGGCGCAATGTGCGCTGTTTAGATCAATCCCCCCCCCTTTTACCGTCTGTTCCAAAAGAGTAGCAAGCTCAACCCAGGCGACGATGGTCATGGCATGGTCAGGATCGATCTTCAACGAGCGCTCAACGTTCGCAAGTGCTTCACAGAGCACATCTCGCCTCTCTTCTACGGTTGCTGCCAAGCGAGACGCACGATAGAGGTACTTACCAAGCCCACGATAGATGCGAGCGTCTCGTTGAAACATCCCATCAAGAATCCCATCCGTCTCATACATCTTGGAGTGGGCAAACAAACGCTGAGAGGAGACGTTCCCCATCATTAACTTTTGAGAAATCCACTCGAAGGAGAGGGCATCATAGAGCGACGCTATGGCCGAGGAGGCACCAAGCACAAGCACGGTAGTCAAAAGTAGCGGAGTAAATCTCATTCGTGTTTTACCAACGCCTCCTCGGATTCGAACGCCATTATAGATATTCGCCCCTCGTCGGCGAGCCGCACCGTTTCTGAGGGCTCGAGTAGTAGAGCACCTCTTCTCTCCAGAACCAAGGCAGAACAACGTGCTTTCATCATTTCCCTGATGGTATTTGGACCAATTGCTGGAAGATCTAACCTTCTATCTTGTTGCGGTTTCGGCAACTTGACGACAATTCCTGGATGTTTGCCCATCAGCGCTCCGGCTCGCCGAATAGCCTGGTCCGTTCCTTCGATCGCCTCAACAGCAACAACCATCCCGTGAGAAACCACGACCGATTGCCCGATGTCGAGCAGCCCAAGCTCTCGAGCCGCCCGCCATCCTATTAAGGCATCGTTTCGCTCAGTCTCGGAAAGTAGGCGCTTTGTTAACGCCTCGGCATCCACCAAGCAACTAACGAGAAGAGCAGCTGGGTCCAGCACCTGAAATCCTTGATATTCAAACTCTGCGGCAACACCACGCAAAAGCCTATCGTCTTGTACTGATTTTACCTTCGTTATGACTTTCAACCCGATCAGGTCGGGACGAAAACTCTGCAACAGGGATGGGCGTCGAATTCCTCCCAGAAATACGACCTGTTGGACTCCATGTTTTTTAAAGAAACGGATGATTTTCCCGAGCTGTCCAACTCGAACGGAAGTCCAGTCTCGAACGGAGTCCTTCAGCCTGGAATCGGCCTCTCCCTCATGTAGGGCTGCCACCGTCTCAATTCCCTGTTCCTTCGCATCATGAACCAGTTGAAGGGGAAATTGACCGTTTCCTGCCACAAGACCAAGCGGAACGTTATTCTTGAGCTGTTCCATTTTTCTGCTCGGAATCACCACTTCTGTCTCGATCGTCCTCACTCCTCGCTGAAGTTACGCCCCGCTCCGAGCTCTTGATAAACGATACCAAAGTCTCGATATGAGACTTTCCAGCATACTTCGAGACGACCTCCTCCAGTTTGTCACGAAGCTTTCCCGAACGAAGAAAAATCTCTCGATAACAGCTCTTCAACTCGCGAATATCGTCAGCGGAAAACCCTTGGCGTTTCAGCCCAACGAGATTCAAACCACACAGCTTTGCTCGGTCCCCCTGAGCCAAGCAGTATGGAGGAATATCTTGCACAACCATGGCACCGCCACCAATGAAAGAAGAATTCCCAAGGCGGACAAACTGATGAATTCCGGAGAGTCCTCCAACAGTTACCGAATCGCCCACAATTACGTGCCCAGAGAGCGCGGCGCTATTGGCGAGGATATTTCCGTTCCCAAGATGACAGTCGTGGCCAACGTGGGTGCAGGCCATCAAAAGATTAGAATTCCCGATGGTAGTTTTCATTCCGCCACCGCTCGTCCCCGGCTGCAATGTCACATACTCTCTGATGACATTCTCGTTTCCGACAATGAGCTCGCTCTCTTCTCCCCGGTACTTGAGATCTTGAGGCGCCGTGCCAACGGATGCGAATGGAAAGATGTGATTTCCCTCTCCTATCTTCGTTCTCCCTGCTAAGACCACATGAGAATCGACTCTCGTCCTCGCCCCAAGGACGACATTGGCACCGATGACAGCATACGGGCCAACAACTACCCCCTCTCCGATAGTTGCGCCATTTTCGATAACAGCGGTCTCATGTATTTGCGCGGAACTCGATATACTCATCTCTGATACTAGCGAATTGCTTTACTTCATCTCCGCTTCGGCAGCATGAATAGTCGCCTGAGCTGCCACTTCACCATTTACAGAGGCAATTCCTTCCACTATCAACAGCTGTCGTTTCTTCTTCTTCAACCAGGTCTCAAGACGAAGGGTATCACCAGGAATAACCTGACGACGCCACCTCACCTCGCTCGCTCCAACCAAGAAGTATTCGCGCCCCTCGTCCGGCTCAAACCCCGGACTCAATTTGGCGAGGATACCAGCCGATTGAGCAAGAGCTTCAAGCATCAACACTCCAGGCATAACCGGCTTCTCGGGAAAGTGTCCCTGAAAAAAGGGTTCGTTGGCTGAGAGATTTTTAATTCCAACGATTCGCTGCCCCTTCTCTAAGAGAGTGACCCGGTCCACGAAAAGGAACGGATATCGGTGGGGCACCAATTGTCGAATCTGATTGATATCTAAGACTGTCGTACTGCAATCATCCATACTCAAAGACCTCCCTTCTCCTCCAACAGGACGGATGTCAGCTTTCACCTTCGCGGTCTCCATACTCTTCCTTACTCCCCTCATTTCCTAACGAACTTGTTCAAAATCTAATTCGCTAAAAATTTACGCTATTCTTATTTAGCAACTCAATGACTTCCTCGGTAAGATCATATTCTTTCGATACATAAACAACGAGCGAAGGATCTTGCTCAATAATCACTGCAGCACCAGTTTTCTCGACAACCTGCGGGAGCAGATCTTGGATCTGCTGCACCAGTTTCGTTACCGCGGTTCCACTTTCTCGCTGGAGGAACTCTTGCTCATCCTGCACCAATCGAGTGAGATCCTTCTGCTTCTGGACAAGCGCGTCCTCTTTCTCCTGTCGCGCGGATTTGGAAAGGAGCGATGACTGCTTCCTGAGCTTCTCTTCAAAAGATTCGACCTCCTGCGTTAGACGCTCTATTTTCGCCTTCCTCTTGATCGCCTCTTTTTCTACCCGTTTTCGAATAGCAGCCCCGGCATTACTCTTCGCCACAATCTGCTGAATATTCACTACATAGATCTTGTTAGAAGCAGAAGCCGCTCGTACGAGAAGTGGACACAGGAAAAGAAAAAGAGCAGCAAAGGCAAACTGCCCTAGGCCGATAAATGAACGTGGTCCCATTAACACCTTGAAAATAAACGAACACCCTGGAAAATCAGCTTCGAAAAGCTAGCACACTATAGAAAAAGAATGAAACGGTGACAACTTGTCGGAAAAACACCCTTTCCATCAAGCTAGCGAGCCCTCTTCAAACTACAATGGGGCACCAAAGGAAAAGAGAGTTACCATTGAATCCTCTCCCGTCTCTCGGTCTATTGGAATTCCAAATTCTACCCGAATCGGCCCAAGGGGGGAGTTCCACCGCAAGCCAAAGCCGTATGCCTGTCGAAGCTCTGAGAACTTAATCTGCTGGTCATCATCAAAGGCCTCCCCGATATCGTAGAAGACCACCCCATTGAGTCCTGCCGATGTGAGCAACGGAAAGATCAGTTCGAGGTTATTGATCAGCTGCTTGCTTCCTCCAAACTCATTCCCATTAGCATCCTTGGGTCCCAACTTTCGCGCTTCGAATCCACGTACCGAGTTAATACCTCCAGGGAAAAACCGACGAAATAGGGGGAACAGGTCACCATCGTAAGTGTCCCCGTAATTGAATCGGGTTCTCCATCCAAAGACAAAGGTTCCCCCCTCCTCTTTCTTGTAGAGCGGATGGTAAAGTTGCTGCTGCGCAGAGAAAAGGTAGTAATCCTCCGACCCACCAAGCCCAGCGAGCTCCAAAGCTATCGATTGTCGGGATCCGTCTGTCGGATTTAAAGGATTATTGATGGTGTTTCGTGTAAGAGATGGAGTAACCGCCGAAGCTGTAGCACTCCCCTGAGAATCGATAACGAGCTGAGCCGCGTCATTGATGTCGACGTTAGAGATGTAGGTATCAAGATACTCATACTGTAGCGAGAAGTTGATGTCTTCAGACCACTCTCCGAAGAACTCTTCCAAGGGGTAACCGAAGCTCACGTTGCCACCGTCAATATCCCGATCGAAGTCTGGAAACTGCCGCTGGGTCAACTGTGCCTCGGCACCGAAAATCCAATGCGAGTCGTCAAAGCGTCGGTCGAGATAGCTGAGAATAAAATTCTCCCGCTGTGTTCCAAGGTCCGCGTTAAAAGTTATGCGCTTTCCAGTTCCAAACACATTATTCTCTGAGAGTCGCGCGTTAAAGAGAGCCCCTTGGTCGGTCGAAAATCCGGCACCGGCACTGAAGGTTCCTGTAGCAGCTTCTCGAACATTGACGGTGAGATCGACCTCCTTGTCGTTTCCTTCCTTTGTATCAGTGGAGATGCTCGCCTCTTCGAAGTAGCCAAGTCGTTGGAGAAGCGCTTCACTCCGACTGATCTTTTTACTTGAGAACTTCTCTCCCTCAACGATTCTCACCTCACGACGAATCACATTGTCATAAGTCTTCGTATTTCCTCGGATACGGATATTATCAACGTACACCTCATTGCCCTTATCGACATTAAAGGTGACCGCCACCGTTCGATCGTTTGGGTTTACAGAAGTGTCCGGAACAACGTTCGCGAAAGCGTAGCCAAGCTCGGTAAATTTTTCGGTAATACGAAACACGTCAGAGCGCATTACGTTTGCCTCGAAGGTCTCTCCTATCTCCAATTCAATGCCATCAAGAGTCGCCTCATTGCTCTCGTCAATCAGGTCTCCAGAAACACCGATAGAGGCAACCGAGTACACATCCCCTTCTCGAACATCAAACGCGACATAAATGCCATCGTCACGAATTTCAACTGAAGGCTCACTTACCGTCCCATCGAGAAATCCGTTGTCGAGGAAGTATTGTCGAATAATCATCCGATCATTTCGAAGCAGCTCCTCATTGAGGCGCCCAGTGCCAAACAGCCAAGAATTCCACCATTTATATTCTGCGGTTTGAATGACTCCTTGAAGATCGCCATCGCTAATTGTATCGAGCCCACGGAATTCGACCTCTCGAATCTTCAGCCGCTCTCCTTCTTCCACGGTAAAGGTAACGTCCACCTGATTGTTTCCAACCGGAGCAATCGAATACTCAAATTTTGCTCGATAAAAACCTTTCGATTGATAAAACGCTTTCGCCTGTCTGATGAGGAGTTGAATGGTGGCAGCATCCAAGAATCGGGTCTCATCAAACTTGAAAACCGGAGCGAGGTCCTTCTCATCAACCTCTTCATTACCCTTAATGAAAACTTTTCGGACGATGGGTTTCTCGGTGAAGAGGAATACGAGAGCTCGTCCTCTCTCATCAACTTCGAGCTTGGCGTTCACCTGATCGAAGAACCCAGTTTCAAAAAGATTCTTCACCTGCGTCGAGATGGCATCACGGGACAACTTTCCAGGACGAAGGGTGATTTGTGACCTGAGCGCCTCACTATCGATCGCGCGATTCCCCTCAAGTCGAATCATGTCGACATCAGTAATCGCTCGATCAGGACCGGAAGAGTCACTAACGGAAGAGTCACTAACGGAAGAGTCACTGTCACTTTCGGCAAATGCTACAGGAATAGGACTAGCGACAAATAGAGCCGCTACGAAGAATGCAAAAAATCTTACTGTCATCTCACTTCTTAAGTAGCTTGAGGTTATACCACTCGCCAATGGAATTCCCGGATTCAGATTCATCACCAAAGCTGAAATCGAGTTCTGAACTTATCGCCCGAACATTCATAGCCTCGAGGCAACAATTCATCAAGAGGCAGATGTAAAACCGCGGTATATGAACGGTCTGATGTACTACAGGGTCACAAAGCGGTTCAGGGGATTCCGAAGACACGAATCCACACCAGTAAGCT
>JAGRAT010000689.1 GCA_020434495.1 Bdellovibrionales bacterium
GAAATTATTAATCTCTGCAGGGGTGTTTACACAGACAGCAGAAGAAACCGGCAATACTCCGCTCTGCAAAAAATACTGCGCCATCTCAGATCTCCCGACTACGAAAAATAGCTCTCCAGTTTCTAGACCAGGAGCACTTATCACGTCTCTTAACTCTGTCAGGGTTGGATCTTGCGCAAAGCCGCTACGCGCGAAGGAAAAAGTTACACAGAAGACCAAAATGAGTACACAAATCAGCATCGGAGAAAGTTCGCGAGGAACTTCCTTTCGCTCTTGAGTTGACGCCTCCTTGCTCAGGGCTTTCATAGTCATATCTTCTCCATAATCGACACTTCCCAAACTGCAACTCACGAGCTCTCCAACGCTCCGGCACAACCACAGATCGGTCGGCCGTTACCGTCCGGCTTAATCTTTCGGTAATAGCAAGATCCCTCGAGAGCATACTTCGTCCCACAAAATGGGCACCAATGGTAGAAGATGCCGCCACAGGTTCCGGCACAGGTACGACCTCCACCACAACTTGATGTCCAACTCGTACAATCGCACTTCTGGCTAAAGAACTTGCAAGTTTCTCCCTCGTTCGGGCAGGGCGCTACCTGCTCGCAACCTTGATGTCCATCATGCTCACAACTCGGTTCAACCGGGAGAAACTCCGAGACAATCTCGGCAACGGAACTTCCCTCAGCTGATTGCTCAGGATATGCCACCCCCGAAGAAGCACTATCCTCTGAGTCAAAGTCATTCCTTGGCTCTGATGCAGACTCAGCAGAATTATCTTTTCCGAAACTCGAGTTCTCCTCACAGAACTCACTATACCGAAACTTACTTCGTAACTGCTCAGCCATCCAAGAAAACAAATTCATCAGAAACAAATCTGTGCTCAGCTCCGGATCTACTAACTGCGGATAGGCCGATTTTCCAGAACTTTTGACGAACTCGCAAAACAGTAAGGTTTGCGCCTTAAATATAGATCTCCGTCCCGCCGGCAACTTAGTGGTATTGGTTTCGTTCAAGTATGCAACCGGGGAACCATCCGTATGTACTAAGGTAAAATTTAAATGGTATTTTGTATGAAGCCCGTGAGCTGCCGTATCGAGCTCTCGATCTTCCCCCAACGCGTCTGATACAACAAACCCAACAAAGAGAAG
>JAGRAT010000690.1 GCA_020434495.1 Bdellovibrionales bacterium
AGGAGTTTCCGATTTAGGGGTTCAGGTCGGTATCGTCATTGGAGGGGGAAACATTATCCGAGGTGCCCAAGCTGGTGCCCAGGGGATGGATCGCGCCTCCGGTGACTACATGGGGATGCTTGCAACTACCATTAATGCGCTTGCACTGCAGGATAGTCTGGAGAGAGAGGGAATTGATACTCGGGTTTTATCTGCCATTGAGATGAGACAGATTGCTGAGCCGTATATTCGTCGGAGAGCCGTGAGGCATCTTGAGAAGAAGCGAGTGGTGATTTTCGCCTGTGGAACCGGCAATCCGTACTTTACGACCGATACTGCGGCCAGTCTCCGAGCGATGGAGATGGGAGCGGAGGTGCTTCTCAAGGGGACCAAAGTAGACAAGGTCTACGACTGCGACCCGAAGACGAACAGTAATGCCGTCCCGTTTGAAAGTATCAGTTATCTTGAAGTGTTACAGCGTCAACTTAAAGTTATGGACGCCGCTGCTATTTCCCTCTGTATGGAAAATGAGCTTCCTCTGATAGTGTTTAATATCACCAAGGCCGGGAACTTACGGAAGGTGCTCACTGGTGCTAAGGTGGGAACTCTCGTAAGTCACACAGGAGAATAGTAGAGCCACTTTTTTTACGGAGTATCCAAAATGCCGTCTGATGCCCTCGATGAGCTTACCCTTCAGTGTGAATCAACTATCGATTTCTTTCGTTCAGAGCTAACGAAGACGAAGACTGGCCGAGCTTCAACCGGAATTCTCGAAGGAGTGATGGTTGACTACTACGGAGCGCCAACTCCATTGATGCAACTTGGCTTAATCAACGTCGCTGAAGCGCGACTTCTTACCGTACAGGTCTATGACGCCGGTGCCGTTGAGTCGGTAGAAAAGGGTATCCTGCAAGCGGACCTCGGATTAAACCCTTCTCGGGAAGGAAGTCTCATTCGAATTCCGATTCCAGCTCTTACCGAAGAACGACGGAAGGAGATCGTCAAAAGACTTCACAAGCAGGGTGAAGAGATGAAGGTTACCATCCGTAACCATCGTCGAGCCGCTCTGGACGTGCTCCAGAAAGAAAAGAAGGATGGCGAGATCTCTGAAGATGAATTTAACGGACTAAAGAAGGAAGTTCAGTCGATTACCGATGAT
>JAGRAT010000691.1 GCA_020434495.1 Bdellovibrionales bacterium
CAAAATCAAAGCTCAGTACTTTCCTTTCCATATACTGAGAAGATTCAACTTGCAATAAAAGGGTATCTAAGGCCATGTATACTTCTTCTACAGCTTTCTCAAAACAGATCTCACGCTTTCTCGAAGAGAAGCAGTACACATTTTTTATAACTCTCATGATTGTCCTCTTTGCAGGACTGTTTTTTCTAGCGATTTTTCAGCTCACTGCCAAAAGGGCTGAGCAGAGAGGAGTTCCGGAGGAAGCACTTCTTCCAGGTGATTCACGCCAGTTTTATAAGCCCTATAGCGAAGTGCCCTATAGCGAAGTGACTGACGAGTCTCAGGTCAATACAGCAGCAGAACAATAGTAGTCAAAACTGCGCGAGTATCCTTCCCTCTCCCCCATCAGAGATGCCAGCTGCGTTGGCTTCATCAGTATCCACATGCATCTCAAGCCTATAATTGGGTGATACGCGGATAAGGACATCCCGAAAGACGAGTCCTCGCTCAGACGAAATTACCTCCACTTGGACCGTCTGGCCATCATTTACATGAAATCGCTTTGCATCTTCAGGTGACATGTGAATGTGTCGAAGTGGGCAGATAACTCCTTGAGAAAGCGTAACCTTCCCTTCGGGGCCGCACAGGATTATTCCAGGAGTGTGCCCAATCTCACCAGAGGCTCGGATCGGAGCATCAACACCTAGAGTAAATTCATCAGTTTGTGAAATCTCCACTTGATCATCCTCCCGAGGCGGACCAACGATGCTTACCTCTTTTATAGAATCCTCCGGGCCTACGAGAGTGACCGTTTGGTCAGCCAGAAACTGTCCAGGCTGTGACAATTCCTTTTCTTGGGTAAGCTTGACCCCTTCTCCAAACAATTGTTCTATCGTCTCTTTTCGTAAATGAACGTGTCGAACGGAGGCGGCTATTGGTACCCGGAGTTTGGAACTCGCTTTGCAAGCCTTTTCATCCAACAGCTTTTGGGCTTTGAAGGTCATCGCAAGTTCTTCATCAGATCGTACTGCTAACAACATTACTTGACTATTTGAGGCAGAAAATTCCGCTATTGAAAGTTTCTTGGTTAATTGAAGCGTTCGATTACGTGTCTCAT
>JAGRAT010000692.1 GCA_020434495.1 Bdellovibrionales bacterium
TGAGGAACAGCCCTTTCGTGTTCTTGGGCCAGAATAAGAATCCATCCGCTCCCCCGTCAGAGTGCGCGGCAAGAGGAGCAAGTTCAGTAGGTGACCCTGGACCATAGATTTTGGCGTATCCTGGCTTACCAAGTCTTGTGCTGGCCCGATAACCGGCCCATCCAGCTCTATACGCCCCCTCACGACCATCTGCATCTTGGCAGAAGCTAAAGGTTTCCTGATACAGCGGTGAAGCAACCGCACTGTATGAATTGAAAAAGCAGATACTCACAAAGAGAAGCTCAGGGAATCTTCGAGCAAGCCTTTTTTTCATAGCCTACTTTGATACTCTAGTGGTGTTAAGTTAAGCGTCTTTTTAGAATACGCTTAACCACCAACTAGTCAAAAGTAGGATACGCAAAATCGGCATTTCACCATGACCACAATCGTCACCGGCGCCGCCGGATTTATAGGTTCCCACGTCGTCGAGGCGCTCCTCAATCGAGGGGAAGAGGTTATCGGAATCGACAACCTGAATGATTACTATCCAGTCGAATTCAAGCTGAAAAACGTGGAAAGCTTAAAGAAATTCAAGGGGTTCACTTTCCAACGGCTTGAACTCTTGGATTTTGACGCCCTTCGGAAGCTCTTCAAGGAGCGTTCTCCGAAGCGAATAGCCCACCTTGCTGCTCGAGCCGGAGTGCGACCCTCTATCGAGGACCCGTTCCTTTACAACGATGCAAACATTAAAGGGACTTTACACCTTTTGGCACTCGCTCGTGATGCAGAGCTCGAAAACTTTGTCCTTACCTCGTCATCGTCTGTTTACGGCAACTCGACTGCTGTACCTTTTCGCGAAGACGACTCGGAGACCGATCGACCTATCTCTCAGTACGCAGCCACGAAAAAGGCGACTGAAGTGCTTGGCTATACCTACCATCATCTCTACGGAGTTCCGATTAATGTCGTCCGTCCTTTTACCGTTTACGGACCACGGGGTCGCCCTGACATGGCGCCGTGGCTCTTCTTGGATGCCGCGTTGAGTGGAAAGACTATTCGCCGCTTCGGTGACGGTTCGACCCGTCGTG
>JAGRAT010000693.1 GCA_020434495.1 Bdellovibrionales bacterium
GGAGAGTTCGAGAGGTAATGGGTGATCTTGCTAGTGGTGAAGAGGTTGGGAATCTCATCGAGCAGTATCGCCTGTTGATGCGCGAGGTCTTGAGATCTCCAAATCCATGGGGGCGCTCGCAAAGCGAGTTCCAAGGATCTGGTATAGGGGGAGGCTCTGATCCCTCTAGCGCATTAGGAGGCGGTTCTCCTGATCCTCGAGATGGTTCCCCAAACGAACGGGATCCAGACGGCGGTGATCCAGGCGATGGTGATCCAGGCGGCGGTGGTGCCGGAGGTCCAGGCGGTCCAGAAGGGCCCGGTAGGGGAGATTCGCCGGGGCAGGATCCAGAACGCCCTGAATATTTTCAACAGCAAGTAGAAGGTGTTCGACAGCTGCTCCTTCGGGAGGGGCTAAGCGATATCTGCCCCGAGCCTCTGGTCGAAGTGGAGATAGGTGGAAGGCGATATCGCGGAGGAGTGCTTGAGGCTGTGGCTCTTTGTGCATCACGATATGCGAGTGGAGATGTCCTCGCCTATCGTGAACTTCAGGCTATCACCAACTCCTTCAACGCTCACTTCGATAGAATAATAAACTTGGAGAAACTTGCTAACAGGGAACCTTCCGCTGCGTTAGAGGAGATGATCCATGCCTATGATGATAAGTTGGCTGACTGTTTGGAAGCTGGTCTCGGTAGGCTGCTCGGTGGCAGTGGAATGAGCCTCTTAGGAAGCTTGAAAGGGAGAACTATTGAAGCCAGAAGAACAAGCGGCGTTCCTGCCTCGGAGCAAGATAGTGGGATTGAGACTCTCACTGCTGCCTTTGTTTCAGCTGCGCAGTATGTGCAGCAAGCCAAAGTTCACTCCGTTCCGGAGGGGGAGATACGCAGCCAGCTTGATGATTTTTATGAGCAGGTGAAACGCTTAGGTGCCTATACGAGAACAAATCTTCAGGAAGAAAGAGATCGGGAGCGACGATTGTTGAGTGAGTTCAAAGAAGATCTTATGAGACGAACCTAGGAGTATAAAGAGATGCCAACGGCTACAGTAGACAGACCGCCGGTGCGGGTAGGTACTGAGAGATT
>JAGRAT010000694.1 GCA_020434495.1 Bdellovibrionales bacterium
GAAGTCTGAATCGCCATATGACGCAAGGTGGAAGGACGTGGTTACAGGCTTAGAAGATTTGGAAGGGAGGGCAGAAGCTCCAGCACCAGGAGCAGCAGATCTCGATGCTCTAAAAGAGCACGCGTCAATGCTCCAAGAGGTAGTTAAACACCTTGAGCTGTGTAGAGCTGCATTATGCGGATCCCCAGCGCCCGCCGAGTATGGTTTTGCCAAACGATCAGGGATAGATCAATTCTCTCTACATTTACCCGGCCCCAGAACTGAGCAGAGTCGAGCAGAGTACCTTCGCCTTCGTTTACAAAGTTCGCCGGAGGAGGCCGAAGATCTGATTGCGAGTCTTTCTAAGATTGGTGTTGATCTTTCAAAACCAATTTCTGGACCAATCGAGGGAGTCCTTAGGACTGACTCGAACCGTAAATCTCTCACGGAGCAAAAGGAGCTGTATGGAACTGGACTCGCAGATCCGATTGTAGGCTTAGACTTTGCGATTGAAGCTGTTCTTCAAGCGCGAGCAAACGAAATTGATCTGAGGTCCAAAGAGAATGAAGCTCACGGGGAGACGACTGAGCGAGTATATATGGCGGCTCTCAATGCTGGGCTATCTGAGGGAACTGCCACCCTTCTTCGATTGCTGGACGGAAATCTTATTCGACTCGAAGGAGAATCCGGGCCGGTCTCGATTTGTGTCCACGCTCACGATGGTCGCCTGCATTTATCAGACGATTACCGTGAGGGAAATATTGCCTACTTTGCCATTGGCGCTGCGCCCCCTGCTCCAGAGGGAAAACCTTAATCGTTTCCCGAGTTCCTAGGTCCTCTCACGGTGTTTTGTCACATGCTGGGTTTTGTCACATGCTGGCACCCATATGCGAACGAGGGACTTCAGCCACTTTTATCTCTAGCACTGATTCATCTTCGCCATAAACCGTAGAGGCTCTTAAGGCGAAAAAACTAACTCAAGAGATTGCTTCTAAGACATAATGGAACACTATCGGCGCAACGATAGAAGCGTCTGCCTCTATTACAAAACTTTGAGTCGTCGGCCCGATCTTCCCCCATGA
>JAGRAT010000695.1 GCA_020434495.1 Bdellovibrionales bacterium
TGGTGCCGTTATGAACGGAATGTTTGGAATGGGGGGACCGTTATTTGTCATTTACATGAGAAGGCTTACCGTTACTCCGCAGCAGTTTCGAGCAACGATGATCTCCTTTCTTTTTATTTCCAACTGTTCAAGGGTGCCCTCGCTGTTTTTAACAGGTCAGATTGATAACCTGACTCTCATTAGGTTTGCCTCGATACTCCCTTTCTTCGTGATGGCTATGCTTATTGGGCATAAACTCGCAAAGCGGCTTGAAGGGCAGTTTTACTTAAGGGTAGTCCAGTTTGTCCTAGCGGGAGCGGCGTGCTCGCTACTTGGAAAGGCGTTGTACGCCGCGGGACACTAAAGGCCAGGGACAATTAATAGCGCCAACATTCCTGCAACTCGCGACAAATTGGATAAGCGCGGCTCACTAAACATTAAACCGGAAATGAACAACATCACCATCACGCATGATGTACTCCTTTCCTTCTGTTCGGAGTTTTCCCTTCTCTTTGGCACCGACCTCTCCACCGCACTCGACGTAGTCGGTGTAGCCAATAACCTCTGCTCGGATAAACCCACGCTCAAAATCTGAATGGATTTTCCCAGCGGCTTGTGGGGCTGCGGTGCCAGCGTTAATGGTCCATGCTCGAGCTTCCTTGGGGCCTATTGTGAAGAAGGTAAGCAGTCCAAGAAGCTGATATCCAGCTCGCAGTAAATTGTCGAAACCCGAGCGCTCAAGCCCCGCTGATTCTAGGTAATCTTTCCTCTCCTCACGGGGGAGTTCTGCGATTTCGGACTCGAGCTTTCCACAGATCGGAACGACATCCGATTGCTGGTTCCGTGCGTACTCTTGAAGAGCGGCAAGATGCTCGGGGGTTTTCCCTTCGATTATCTGTTGCAGCTGTTCCTCGTCGATATTCGCCACATACAGCACCGGTTTGGAGCTCAGAAGCTGTTCCCGTACTGGATCGAGCTCTTCTGCTTCAGCCGGGAACTCGTAGGAACGAGCAGGTTTGCCATCTCCAAGGTGTCGTTCAAGTCCTTCCAGGGTGGTTAGGAC
>JAGRAT010000696.1 GCA_020434495.1 Bdellovibrionales bacterium
CTTTGTCGAGATTGTCAATGTATTCTTCGTCGAGTGTCATCGAGTATTCGCCGGCTACTTGTGCTTCGACCTCTTTGCGCTCGCTAACGGTCCACAAGTCGGCATTGCGATAGAGCGCGTTGAGATCGCCGGTACCCTTCTGCTTTTGTGCTGCTTGTACCTGAGCAACGAGGCTCGTGGTGTAGTCGGGCAGCACAACATCGCGGATGACACCAAGGGGCGCCGGAAATTGCGGCCATTCCATGCTACTTAACAACATCGCCAGCGGCTTGGACGAGGCATCATGGACCAAGATCTCTTCCTCGGCCACATCGGCCACATTGACGACTTCGGGTCGAAAACCGTTGAGCCGAATTGCCTTGTCGCGATCTTTGCCGAAGATCATCGGCATGCCATGTTCCAGATAGATGATATGCTCATCGCGCCCACGTCGATCCTGGAGTTCGCCCCATTCGTTGGGGTTGAAAATGACACAATTCTGGTAGACCTCAATAAAGGAGACGCCCTGGTGTTCGGCCGCCCGTTTGAGCGTGGCTTCCAGATGTTGTGTGTGGGTGTCGAGTGAACGTGCCACAAAGGTCGCTTCGGCTGCCAACGCCACCGCAACAGGATTGAGGGGCTGGTCAATCGAGCCCATGGGAGATGATTTGGTCTTCAGCCCGACACGGGAGGTGGGTGAATATTGTCCCTTGGTCAAGCCATAGATGCGATTGTTGAAGAGCACAATGTTGAGGTTCACATTGCGGCGCATGGCATGGATCAGATGGTTCCCGCCAATCGAAAGGCCATCGCCGTCACCGGTGATTACCCAGATGCTTAAGTCGGGGTTGGCAATGGATAGCCCGGTGGCTAGTGTGGGTGCACGACCGTGGATACTGTGAATGCCATAAGTGTTCATGTAGTAGGGGAAACGGCTCGAACAGCCAATCCCCGAGATAAAGACAATATTCTCTTTCGGGACCCCAATCTCCGGCAACACTTTTTGCATTGTGGCCAGAATGGCATAGTCGCCGCAGCCGGGGCACCATCGAACC
>JAGRAT010000697.1 GCA_020434495.1 Bdellovibrionales bacterium
CAGTCGATCATCTGACACAGAAGATTTTAATCTCAGAGAGACACGTTTTTTTGAAGGCTAAGTGGATTAAATTCGAATATTCCAATAAAGGAGAGATTCGATTATCCGTAAACCTCATGCCCGGAACGATTTGTAAACTTTCATTTGAACCATCTCCCCGGCGCTGCCACCTCATGCTATCTTGGCAACGAAGCGGAGACGCTGATGCAGAGCCTCCCTACATTTTTCATCCAGTCGAGGTGCCGCAGTCGGTGAGCTACAATTTTGCCTCGAGAACTTGGAAAAATTTAGAAACCGGAGCAATTATTCATGGGCGTCAACAGGCGCAAAGCTTTTCTTCTTGGGGAGGATGGATGTACCTCCCAAGGGAGGAGAGCGATTCCGATCAGTGGTGTTTGCCTGAAGGACATGTATCTTGAAGGAAAGTGGCTCGTTGAAAATACTTTTTCAAACCCAACATCGAGACACGGCTTCGACGTCGCTGCTTCTCTCACATCTTGAGTTTTTGGAGCGTCTGTATCCGGTGGAGGTCATGAAGTTCGCCTCGAACTACTGTCAAGCCGATGTGATCTTGTTCATGGGGTACGATCCCGACTTTGCAGGTGTGCGAGCTTCGGGAAGCAATGCCGTTGTGGGTGTTGTAGACCCAAGAGGGCCCTTTGATGTGGATCTGCAAAACGCAGATTTTGTGATTGCAAACGGCATCGAGATGCGGGACTGGTGCCTCAATGTCGTTCCTCAGGTTCACGTCCACTATCTCTATCCCGTGCTCCCTGAATCAGTTGCGGGTTCTCGGAGCGACTCGCCCTTTCGAGTCGGATATCACGGCAATAGGGTTCACATCGAGGAGATGAAACAGCGCATACTCCCGGCTCTCAACAGGCTTTCGGAACAGACCTCAGTTGAACTTGTGCTGCTTTATAATATCGAGCAGCTTGGACGGTGTGATTCACTGGAGGATGGACGAAGCGATAGAGTTTCCCTTCAGCATGTACAATTGACCACCGAGAGTTATTCAGAGGTAC
>JAGRAT010000698.1 GCA_020434495.1 Bdellovibrionales bacterium
CAGGCGGGGTGTGTCTAGTGCTTCGCTGGCGAATCGCCTTTTCAGTCACTTAGCAATCAGTCGCTGCCCCCCATTATATCTAAGTTCCTTTCAGACGGACGAAAAGGTAACTGTTCTCTCTATCCTTAAAATGGATGGTGGTACCTTGTGAAGGGGCGCACCCTCACAGTGGTGCCCTCAGACTGGTAGGTGCCAACTTGAAGTTGTTCCCCTTAAATCGATGTCAGGAAGTATGAACTCAAAGACAGCGACGATCTCTCTCGATTTCCTTAGGCTGCCACGCACCAGATCTCCTCATCCCTCTCCATCCATCCTCCCATCTCCTCCCTCCCCCTCCCCGGAGGAGGCGGTTACTTGGAAGTTACTACCCGGTCAATTAAAGCGAGAACGGCTTGTCGCACTGTTGCCGTACTTTGGGGAAAGTTAGCTATGGGTCTGAATACCCCATGACCACCGCCTTCAATTTCCATGTAGTTTACCGTTTCTGGAAACTGAGATGCCCATTTTTGGAAAAGCTGACATGCCGCTGGAGTCATAAAAGGATCGTTTTGCCCCTTCAAAATGAGAGTCTGTACGTTTCCAAACGGATTTCTATCATGAGTCCAGCCAAGCTCAGCATAAATGCGATCTGCACGAACTCTCACTGCAGGATTCTCACGGATCAAAGCATCCTCATACATTTTGGATTCAACTGCGATTGAGTAGTCGAGGCCAATCTTACGGTCCGGAATAATAAGTCCTGAATGTGCCATTCCATCGATAAGGCCAGGCGTGCGCTTGTTGATTTCGACCAGAAAACCGGCTGAGTAACAAAAGCCGGTCGTCACCAGCGGCCTAGCTCCAGCTCGATCTTTTAGTTCCAATAAATAAGAGGTGTAAAAGTCCAAAGCGGAATCAAGAGAATCGAAG
>JAGRAT010000069.1 GCA_020434495.1 Bdellovibrionales bacterium
TAACTATCCGATGACTCTGAACCCATACTTTTACGAAGAGGAGATTGTACCTCCAGCGGGATTACATCTGAATCCGAAAGATATGAGCCAACGGCAGATGATGAACGATGTTGTAAAGCAGCAGATGATGGAAGAGGCGTACCCGGCGCAAGGGGAGATGCGCTAGGGGCGCAGGACAGATTCTCCTCCCCATGAATTTTGGCGCCCTAACAATCTGATTTTATTGGGGCGCACGAATCTCTCCCTTCTCTGAAACAGTATCGGATAACTGGTCATCCTAATAATCGATAACTTTTCTCTATTATGTGAAGAATCCTCATGGATGAAAGAGAACTTGCATCCCGAATGAAAGCCGACTGGGATCGGAGAATAGCGCACGACTATCGTTTCTGGATGAGTGACGGATACCAGAGTGATGAGGTGATGTGGCAGAGCGGAGAGCGCGATTTTAATATTATCACGAGAGATATTGAGAGCGCCTCTGAGAAGAGCATCTTAGAGATCGGCTGCGGAGTGGGGCGCTTGTTAAAAGCAGCCGTTCGTCGATACAAAACTGTCTATGGACTGGATATCTCTGAGGAGGCGCTTAAGAGAGCCGGACAACTCATAGGATCGGAGCCGAATCTTAAACTGCTTCTTGGGGATGGCTATACCTTATCCCACCTCGGTGACCGTTCAATCGATGTAGTCTACAGCTTTGCCTCTATAACGAGCACTCCCTTAGAGATTTTCTCTCGATATCTTCTTGAGGCTCACCGAGTGCTCAAGGACGATGCCGTATTGAGACTTCAAGTTTACCTTGGGAAGGAACAACAGGTGAATTCGGAGGATACCCTCCATCTCCGTTGCTTCGACAACGAAAATTTCGAGCGGGCCATTCTTGCTGCGGGGTATTCTATCGAGTGGATAGAGGAGCTAAAACTCCCTTTTCAAGTTTCATTTGAAGAAGCTGGCATTATTGCGAAGATTGGGTCCTTTCGGAAGACGAGTGCTGCTCGAGTAAATCATGATGAGATTGCCAGACTCCTCATGCCTAATGGTGAGCCGGACCAAGCCGATGCAATCACCGGTGTGGAAGTCGAATGTTGGATGTCACTCAACTATGCAAAAGAGTTGGCTGAGAGTGGCGACATCGAAAGAGCAAAGCAAACATTAGATTTTGCCGTAGTGCATGCGAAGTCGATAAATTTAGATATTCAAGACCTCCTCGAACAGATCGTCAAACTTATTGATGCGAAATCTAGTGAGTTACAGCGCTCTCCGGCTAGTTCCGAAAACGCTTCAGTCGACGTACTCTCAGGAGAGCTTCTATACCAGGGGAATTTGGAGATTATTCGTCAGCGATTTCCAGACGCGTATCAACAACTCATGCATGGAGACTCCGAGGAACACGGAGTCATCGAGTGCAAGAGCACTGGAGAAGGAGATGCTCTGCTCTATGATGGTCAGGCGCTAGATCATCCATCTGCTCCGAAGCGTGGCGCGAGTTCGTGGGTGAAGTCCCAGCTCCAGAGTGGAGACTATGGAGAGGCAAAATCTCTTGTCGTGTATGGATTCGCCGGGGGTTATCATCTCGAAGCGCTTCGGGACGCCAGGCCGCAAATCCAGCTCAGTGTCGTCGAGCCCTCAGCAAAAACTCTTCGATATGCTCTTTCGAGAAGGGATCTCAGAGAGCTGCTAAAGGATATCGATCAACTCATTGTTGGATCAGAACTTTCTTCTCTGAGAATTTCGGATGAGGCTCAGGTGCTATTTCGGCCTCAAACTTCAGCTCTTTTTCCCGAACAAACGAGAGAGTTGAAGGCGCGCTTTTACGGAACTCGGGGGTTAGAACTCCTTTCGCCAACCGTAAGCGTGCTCGGACCGATTCAGGGAGGAACGCTACCTATTCTTGGCTATACCGTTCACGGACTGGCTCAGATGAACCAACGAGTTCGTGGTATCGATATGAGCAGCTTTTCTGGTGGGTTCAATAGCGTTGAAGGGCTCGTCCACGATGAGATGCGTCAAGCAGTACTTCGTGGAAAGTACACTGAAACGCTCTCTGATATGGTGCTTGAAGTCGCGAACGAAAAGCCTATGGATATCCTTATCTGCATGGCTCAAGCTCCAATCACCGGTAAGGCTCTGCAGGCTCTTCGTGAGAAGGGAGTGATAACTGTTCTCTGGTTTGTCGAGGACTACCTTCGTTTCCATGCTTGGAAGTACATGGCGCAGTTTTATGATTTCGTATTTACCATTCAAAAGGATGATTGCTTGGAAGCAATCAAAGCTGCAGGGGCAGGTGAAGTGCACTATCTCCCGACAGCGGCAGATCCCCTCATCCATGCTCCAATGGCTTTGTCGGATGCTGAGCGTACGCGTTGGGGAGCACCGATATCGTTTGTTGGAGCTGGCTATCATAACCGACAACAGATGTTCGCCTCGCTATCAGGATTGCCATTTAAAATCTGGGGAACCGAATGGCCAGACTGTAAACCGTTCGACCGAATGGTTCAGGAAGGAGGTCGGCGTCTTAAGCCAGATGAGTATGTAAAGATTTTCAACTCCACGGACATCAATATAAACCTCCATTCCTCTACCGAGAGAGACGGAGTGGATCCTGCTGGTGACTTCATCAACCCGAGAACCTTTGAGCTTGCGGCGAGTGGGGCTTTTCAACTTGTCGATAAGCGAAGTCTGTTGGGGGAGCTCTTTGAGCCGGGAGAGGAGATCGAAGTGTTCGAGACTCGGGCAGAGTTGATCGAGAAGATCGACTACTATCTTGCTCATCCAGAGAAGCGAACTCCCTTCATAGAAAAGGCTCGGGCTCGGGTTCTTCGCGAGCATACCTATCAACATCGCCTCCAGAAAATGCTGTCAATTATCTACAGCTCGCGCTATGAGCAGTTAAAGCGGCGGATCGGGACCTCCCCTTGGGTGAAGGTAATTGAACGAGCTTCTAGATTTCCTGAGTTAAAATCACGCTGTGAGACCGCCTTTAAGCGTGGGGAGGAGGCAAATCTTGATGGTCTTGTCTCTGACATCGTGTCGGGGCAGGGAGAGCTCAGCGAAACTGAACAGAAGCTATTGTTCCTTTTCCACATTCGTAAACAGATGATCCGAATGCGTCAGGAAGAGACCGTTAAGTCATGAGGATGAGAAGAGGATGAAAAAGCGACATGCGCACAAAACGAACGTTCTCTTAGTCAACATCACCCGTTTGGGAGATATGTTACAAGCGACTCCGACTATTGCCGGGATGAAGATGGAGAATCCGGATTGTAAGGTCACCGTGCTCGTTGAGAAGCAGTTTGAGTCTATCTGCCACACCATCCCAAATGTAGATGAGGTGTTGAGTGTCGACCTTGGGATGACCGTCCGATCCTTGGCTCGAGAGAAGGAAGGCATTATTGATGCTTTTGAGTATGTGACAGAGATCGTCGATGACCTTCGAGCTTGCAATTTTGATTACTCGCTCAATATGTCGTCGTCCGCTTATACGGCAATCCTCCTTCGCCTCATTGGTGTCCAGCGTCGTGGGGGATGGGCTTCCGATGCGGAGGGATATCGAATTATTGAGTCCGAATGGGCGCAGCTCTTTGCTACCTCGGTATTTCATCAGAATCGACAGTTTAATTCGCTTAACTTGGTTGATGTGTTTCGTTGTTCTGCCGATGTTGAAAAGCACCCGCATTCTCTGCTTATTAACATTGATGAGGAGCCAAGGGAGCGCGCCATGGCTCTCCTTGAGGAGATGAATTTTCCAAAGGACGGACCCTTTGTGATGGTTCAAGCTGGTGCCAGCCAGTTAAAGCGGCAGTGGTCGCCTGAGAAGTTTATCCGGTTCATTTCGATCCTTACAGAGCAGCACGGTTGTAGAGTCCTCCTTTCCGGAACAAAGAAAGAGCTGCAGATTATCGAACCCATTGTAGCGGCATCGAATCGTGCAAGAGTATTCTCGGTCGGTGGGAAGACCGGAATTCCTGAATTGGCAGCTCTTTTGGAGATGAGTGATGTGCTTGTCACCGGTGATACTGGCCCAATGCACATGAGCGTTGCTGCCGGGACCCCTGTAATCTCAATGTTCCTAGCGTCAGCCTACGGCTACGAGACTGGACCTTACGCGGCGGGGAGTATTGTGCTCCAGCCCGTAATCGGATGTGGTCCGTGCAATCCGAACAAGGCCTGCTCTCGTCCAGAATGTCATGACACTTTCTCACCTGAGCTGCTCGCTGAGCTCACCATGCTGCGAGTACGGGGAGATATCGAAAAACTTCCTTCTCAGCTGGCGAGCGAGCGGGGGGTGATTATCTATAAGACCTATTTTGATGAAAATGGCTTTTACAATCTCAAGCCTCTCAATGTGGAGCAAAATCAAGCAATGGAGCGGTATCGCAATGCTTACCGCAATGTTTGGCTCGACGATATTGGCGGGTTTTCTGTCGACGGAAGAGGTGACGCGGTTGTGACTCCTGCCCTGAACGTCATTGGTGAGGGAGTGCCAGGCGTCCGTGAGGTCGTTGAGGCAGCTCGAAAAGGCCAGGAGCTTATTCGGCAACTTCAGAATCTCATTGCGAATCGAAGCTCCTCTCCACAGCGCCTTGGGGAGACAAGTGAGGATCTGACTGAACTCGACCGACATATTGAGCAGCTGGGTTATCATCACTCTCATCTTGGCCCTCTGACGAGGATGTTCATCTTCAACAAGGAGAATATTTCCGGAACCGACGCATCCGGACTCGCATCTCAAATGATGGGAGTATACCAAGCTTTGGAGCGACGCTCCGGGAAGCTGGAGCAGTACTACTCATAGGGACGTGGGAGAGCGATTTTTCAAAGAGCTTTAAACGTATGTGTGGGGCATACGGTCCTTATTAGGCAAGATGAAGTAGGTACTAAAAGAATATTGGGAGTTTACAATGGTTTCAGTTCGAATTAACGGAGAAGAAGCCCCTATCCAAGCCGCAAACTGTTCTCAAATGGCAGATGTTGTTGAGCTCATCAAATCAATCATTGATCCCGATCATATGATTACAGCGATAACTTTAGACGGTCAGCCTTTTGATGACAATGACTGGGGAATGCCAGTAAATCAACTTGAGACAGCTATCGTTGAAGTTGAGACTGGAGAGCCGTTCCAGTTTGTTCATGATCGACTTTCGAAATCGGGGAACATTGTTCAAAGCTGTTTTCTGGAGTTTCGCGCTGCCCGTCAAAAGTTCCAAGACGGGAAGTCTGTCGAAGGCAATAAGCAGCTCGTGGGAGCCGTACAAGCATTGCAAGCTTTCTTCCAGTGGTATGGGACCCTGCTTGAGCTCGTTCCACTAGACAAGCGAGACAACTTTGATCTTACCAAGGAGGTTGAAGATCTTTCTGAGACCTGTAAGGCAATTTGTCAGCAGCAGCTCTATCAGTCTTGGTGGGCTCTCGGGGAATCTATTCAGCAAAAGCTTGAGCCGCAGCTCGATGAGCTTGAGAAGAGATGTCGATCATTTCAGTTCTAAGGAAGTGAATTGAAACGTCCGGCCATCAAACAAGCCCTTGTCGCTAAGTTTGAGCTCTGGAATAACGAGTAGCGCCAAGAAACTTAGCGACATATAAGGAGCTCGCAAGGGAGAACCGAGCTTTTTCGCGTTCTCATCAAGTGCCGTATAAAGCTCTGCTACCTCTTCTCCAGGCAAATCGGACATAATTCCCGCAACTGGTAGAGGTAATATCTGACGATTCTCACCATCAGCAATGGAGAGCCCTCCCTTCTTCTCAACGATTTCGTTAACAGCAGCGACTATATCTTTATCCGATACTCCGACGGCGATGATATTGTGGCAATCGTGTCCGACGCTTGAGGCTAGGGCTCCATGTTTCAGCTGAAACCCTCTCACAAATGCAATTGCTGGCGGAGAGGCCGTGTAGCGGTTTACTACTACGAGCTTGAGGATGTCGGTTGTGGTGTCGCTGACGAGCTTTCCCCCATGAGAAGTAACGACTCCCTCACCGGACCGTGTAACAATTTCGCCATCAAGGACATCAATAACTCGAATGGATGTTGATTCCCCGTTCTGTTCGATATCACCGAGTGCAATCGGCGAGCAGGAGAAATTATTTACTATTTCGATGGGAGAAGAGGGGACCAAGCAAGTCCCATCTCTCGCAACAAGCTTACCGTCGATGTAGGTCTCCTCTACGTGAAAAGATTCAAGATCGCGAACCTTAATACAATCCGCAGGATCTCCAGGACGCAGGAGCCCAACATTGAGTCGATAGTGTTCAACCGCAGTGCGGGTCGCAGAGGTAATAACCTTCAGGGGATCATATCCTTTTTGAACCAAGCGTCGTGCAAGTTCGTTAATGTGTCCCTTGATAAGAGTGTCGGGATGCCTATCGTCAGAGCAGAGCATGAGGCGATCTGCTGAGACTTTTTCAAAAAGTGGATGGAGCGCTTCAAGGTTTCGTGCCGCACTTCCCTCGCGGATGCTTATCTTCATTCCGTATTCGAGCTTATCTATCGCCTCTTCGAGCGAAAAACATTCGTGATCAGTAGAAATGGTTGTTTGCTCAGGGTATCCGGCTTCGATGTATCGCTTTGCATCTTCGCCTCTCCCACCGGGGAAGTGGCCGTCTATCGGTTTGTTCCGATGGAGAGCTGCTTGAATTTTGGACATTACTGCTTTGTCGGCATTTAGCACGCCAGGGAAATTCATCACCTCTGCGAGGTAGCCAATGTCGTCTCGATCAAGAAGTTGGGCGATCTCCTCAGATGAGATTTCTGCGCCAGCGGTTTCAAGCGCTGCTGAGGTTGCTGGGACGCAAGAGGGGGCGCCAAAGTAGATCTTTAGAGGGGTGTTCTCTGCATTCTTGAGCATGTAGAGAACTCCCTTCACTCCAAGTACATTACCGATTTCGTGAGGATCGGAAACCGTTGCTATTGTTCCGTGAGGAAGAGCGAGTCGAGCAAATTCAGTAGGGACTAAGAGCGAGCTCTCAACGTGAATGTGGGCGTCAACAAATCCCGGCATATAGAGTGCACTCGATGAGGAGCCACATTCTTCAAACGCGAGGATCTTCCCGTTGTCGATGCGGAGCTTGCCAACTTTAATTCGTTGTTCAAAGACGTCTACAAAACGTCCTTCAAGTACAAAGGAAGTGGTCATCAATGAATGATAACCTTACCGCCTCTCGATTTAAAAGGGCTATCAGATCGGTGGGAATAGCCATCGTCTTCTTCGTCTGCATCAACGACTTCCACGGTCTCGCCATTGATCTCATACGAAGTTACCTGAGGCTCGTCCTCGTATGAGGCTTTGCCATAAGCGCTTGCTCGAGAGAAATACGAATCTCTCGCCGAGGCAGATGTGTACGTGGAGCCAGCCTGACCAGTACCAGTATGTCCAGTAATATGCGGACCCTGTTGGTTTTTAGCAGAGAATTGTTCTGTAAACCGCTGCATCTTCTCAACTTCGTTTACGAGATGCTTTTTGAAGGTGAAAAACTTATAACCCAAGAAGAGCAGGAGTCCACCAAAGAAGAGAAGGAAAGCGGCGATAACGCTTAGCACAAACTGTGGTGCCAGAACTGTAACGAGTCCAAGGAGCAATAAGAAAATTCCTGGGGACAGGAAGGGGAGGCCTCCGGTACGGACCGTGTAACGACCCTGGGTATTTTGTCCCTTGCCGGATGCATCACCTGATCGAATCGAAATATATCTTGTCTTTAGCATGATTTTAACAGTCGATACCCTAAATGATATCTTACTCTTAATCACGATATTGGAAAGTTTCCACCGAATCTTTCATAAAACACCTTGCTAAAGTTGTGGATACAATTTTTGTCTGAGGGGATCGCTCGAGAATTAGACTCGGCAGCGGTAGAGACTGGTAAAACGGAAATAAGGACCGTAAGCTACCAGGTAACGGCTTTTACTGATTTATATTTCTGTCGGGTAACCTATGGTCGAGGCATTGGCGTTTTTCTCTCTTCAACGGTGGGCATTTCAGGCCGTTGCGATGACCTTAACTGCTGTTGTTATTCCTGGATTTAAGGTAACGAGTATTTTCGGACCTTTTTTGGCCGTATTAGCCATAGCGTTTATCAATGCGCATGTATGGAGTGCGGCGCTGTTCTTTCAACTACCTGATTCTATTACCGTTCAGGCGGGTTTGTTGTTGCTCGTGAATGGGGCGATTTTCTGGATTTTGGTCAAGCTACTCCCCGGAATTGAAATTAAAGGGGTGCTCCCAGCGATTGCGGCGCCGGTTGTGTTTACAGTGCTCACGATATTCGTGGAGATTTACGGGAAGGAAATCGATTGGAGCGTAGTCCTTTCTTCGGTTCTGGAATTTTTCGGAGGCCTCCGAGAATACTTTTCTGAGGTGAAGCCAGTTGCCGAGGAGCTCTCACGTTAATTTATGTCGGATGCTCGATCTCCATTCATCCCTTGGCTTGCCACTGATGAAGAAGGCTTTGTTACTTCGACGACTCGGCGCTGGATTTACTTTGTTGATAGGTATGGAGACGAGCATCAAGGAACAGCTTCCACCCGAGCGTTGGATATCACCGTTGGGGATCGTATCAGATTCGAGAGAGAACGAGATGAATATCTCATCAAGGGGTATGACGATCGAACAAACTGTTTGAAACGACTCTACGGGAAAAAGGTCAAACTGCTCTGTTCTAATATCGATGTACTTTTTGTGGTAACCGCAGTAGGGCAGCTCTTTCAGCCATCGTTTGTAGATCGAGTCTTGTGTGTCGCTGAGTTGGAGCAAATTCCAGCATGCATTGTGGTGAATAAAACCGATCTTCAGATGTATCAGGATACCGCTTTTCTCATTGATGTTTATGAAGAACTTGGGATTGAAGTTCTACAGACAAACACTGTGGATGCTGAGGGGCTTGATCCATTTTTGGAGCGACTACACCGGGAACCACTTCGAGTCGTAAGTCTCGTTGGGGTGTCTGGAGTTGGGAAGAGTTCTATTTTGAACAGATTGATTCCAGGAGCCCAGCGCTCAACTCGAGAGGTGAGTGAGAAGTCTGGGCAGGGGCGACAGACAACCTCTCAAGCCGAGGCGTTTCACTATAGCGATGATGAAGCAAATCTGTTCGTTATTGATTTGCCTGGAGTACAGAATTTCGGGATTAGCGACCTTTCATTGCGGGAGTTGCAATCTGGAATGCCGGATCTCTTTGAGCTTGCCCAGCACTGCGAGTACGGGGATTGTCAGCATATCGCTGAGCCTAACTGCGCGGTAAAGCTCGCTTTTGAAAGAGGAGTATTTCCTGCGTGTAGATTTCAATCATATATTGCTATGAAAGAGGAGATAGAACGCGCAAAGGAGTACTAGTACATGGGAAATGCCGCCGAACAGTTACAGCCATCCTCCGGACAAGTTGGAGTATTCCAAGAAGCGGAGAAGCCCACTACTTGGCGGGATGTGCTCGGAACGGAACGAGGGAAGAGATATTTTACTGATCTCTTGTCTTTCGTTGAGAATGAGCGAGCATCTGGAAAGACCATTTATCCCAAAAATGATGAGGTGTTTGCAGCATTGGCGCTCACTCCTTTTGAAAAGGTAAAAGTCGTGATACTCGGACAGGATCCCTATCATGGCCCAAACCAAGCTCACGGTCTCTGTTTCTCGGTGCAGCCTGGTGTGCCTTCACCGCCATCCCTCGAGAATGTTTTTAAGGAGCTTAAAAATGATTTAGGTATTGCTCGACCCGGCAGTGGTCATCTGGAGGGTTGGGCGCGGCAAGGAGTTCTTCTTTTGAATGCTGTACTGACCGTTGAGGCTGGTCAGGCCGGGTCTCATGCGAATAAGGGGTGGGAGCGATTTACCGATAAGATTGTTGCAGAACTCAATGCTCGTAGGGAGGGTCTCGTTTTTCTTCTTTGGGGATCTTACGCCCAGAAGAAGGGAAGTTTTATTGACACTTCCAGGCATGCCGTTCTTACAGCACCGCATCCTTCACCTCTTTCAGCGCACCGGGGATTTCTCGGATGTGGACATTTCTCTAAAGCAAATGCGGCTTTAGAGGATAAGGGACTTGAGCCAATTCGCTGGGAACAGTTTTAGGCGAACATCCGGAGGTGGATTTCCCCGATCTTGAACTGTCCCAAGGGAGTAGCACTTATCAACGAGTTTCTGGTAATGTCCGAATATGTTTATAGCAGGTGATATCGGTGGAACTTCAACCCGACTTGGACTGTATAGTTCAAAGAACGGGTTTTTGTGTGTCGAATCAATCAAGCATTACAAAAGTGCCGAGTTCGATTCGCTCGAAGATGCCGTTAAGCGATTTCTTAAGGAGCACGATGCGGTAGTTGATGCCCTCTGTTTGGGAGTTCCTGGCCCGGTGAGAGGCGGGTGCGTTCAGCTCACTAACCTTCCATGGGAATTCTCGGAGGATTCACTTCGGAGTTCGCTTGCTCTCTCGCGGGTTAAGGTTGTCAACGATCTCTTTGCTGTTGCTGCTGCAGTTCCTCACCTTGGAGAGGCTGATGTTGAAACGCTCCATCAAGGAGGAAGTGTCCATCCGAACAACCGGATTGCAGTTCTTGCTCCTGGAACCGGACTCGGCCATGCCTCCGCTGCGAAAGTCGGAGAGCATTGGGAGGTGTTTTGCTCAGAGGGCGGACATATCGACTTTGCTCCTCGAGATGAATTCTCACTTGAGTTGCTACGTTTTCTCTTTAAGAAATTTAAAAAGCGGGTCAGTTACGAGCGGGTATTAAGCGGGCCTGGACTCGTCAATATGTATGAGTTTTTAGGAACTTTGGACCTCTATCATGAGCCAGAACTCACAGGAGAGGATTTGCCACGGCAGATCTCTGAAAAAGGAATTTCTGGTGAGTCACAAAGGGCTGCGAAAACACTGGATATGTTTTGCAGGATTCTTGGTGGATTAGCCGGCAACTGCGTCCTCTACAATATGTGTACCGGAGGAATTTACCTTGGAGGAGGAATTCCCCCAAAAATTCTTCGTAAGCTCAAAGATGGAGCGGCTCAGAAGGAGTACGTTCGGCAGGGGAGGATGAGCCCCATCGTTGAGGATGCTCCTCTTCGAGTAATCACTAATGATCAGGCCGGGATGCTCGGATCTGCGGTTCTCGCGAGAGAACTCAGCGAACGTTAATTAGCTATCAAATAGGAATCTCAACCTAACGGAGGGAGGCTCTACTCGATTGGTTGTCGCAAGCTGCTCAAGCGGAGGTAGTTGATGACGTCAGAGCGCGTAATGAGGCCGTAAAAATTCTTTTCATCTTTAACAAGCGGGGTAAATCCTCCTTCCAGTAGGCTTATTGCCTCATCAAGCGATTCGCTCGGCGAGAGAGTCTTTAACCCGGTGACCATATGGACCTCGACATTGTCTTTGAACGCATCTTTCTTCTGCCGAGCCGCTAAGAGAATATCTTCCTCATCAATGATGCCGACGATCTCGCCATTTCTCATGACGGGGAGTTGCGATACGTCGTACATGCGCATGCGGTTATGTGTCGTCGCCAAGGTATCATCAGGAGTAACGGTCACAACGCTCCCTTCGTCGTATCGGCGACTGACAAGATCTCGGAGATCTCCTGTTGACTCTCGCTCTATGAGCCCCTGCTCCATCATCCAAAAGTCGTTGAATACTTTTCTTAAATAGCGACTTCCACTATCGCATATGAAGGTGACTACACGCTTCGGTTCAGTCTGCTCTTTACAGTACTTCAAGGCTGCTGCGACCAAGCATCCAGCGGATGTTCCAGCAAGAATGCCTTCATTGAGGAGAAGCTCTCGAGTCGTGTTAAAGCTTTCTCTGTCGGATACTGTGTAGGCGTGTTTCACGCGTGAAAGATCGCAGATTGACGGGATGAAATCTTCTCCCATTCCTTCTACAAGCCATGAGCCCGGCTGAATGAACTTCCCAGTTTTGATGTAGGTAGCAAGGATAGAACCCTCCGGGTCGGCAAGGACAATATCGGTGTTGGGAGATTTCTCAGCGAAGAAATTGCTGATGCCAGTCAGGGTTCCGCCAGAGCCCACACCACAAACAACAGCATCAACGGCACGATCGAGTTGCTCAAATATTTCCGGACCGGTCCCTTCTTGGTGAGCAGCGACGTTGTTCGGGTTTCCAAATTGATTGATGTAAAAGGAATTTTCGATCTCTTTACTCTTCGCCGCTGCTACCTCTTGGTAGTAATCGGGATGACCCTTCTCTACGTCGGAGCGGGTGAGGAGGACTGTTGCGCCAAAAGCGCGCAGCAGAGAAATTTTCTCAACGCTCATCTTGTCGGGCATTACGAGGAGAACTTTGTACCCCTTCAATCTTCCAACGAGGGTTAATCCGAGGCCTGTATTCCCTGCCGTCGCTTCGACTATAGTTCCTCCTGGTTTCAGCTCTCCAGATTTTTCGGCAGCTTCGATCATACGTATCGCAATGCGATCCTTAATCGAATCTCCGGGATTCATATGCTCCATTTTGACGTAAAGTTCGCATCCATTTGTATCAAACGAATGGAGTTTTACGACGGGGGTGCTTCCGATGAGCTCAAGAACGTTGTCGACGGGTTTTCGTAACATGGCCATAGTCAACCACATGTGAGCCAAGAAGTGAACAATATGTACTCGAAATCAGCGCGCCCAGAGAGCGTTCTGTCGGGCTTCTCAGCGCAGAATTTCTCGCAAAGCTGAACTGCTATCAAACGGCACTAGTAATCTAACTTTAGCTCTCCCTGCTCGAGGGTAATCTGAACTTTGCCGCCTTTTTTGAGTTTGCCAAAAAGCAAGTCATCAACAAGACGAT
>JAGRAT010000006.1 GCA_020434495.1 Bdellovibrionales bacterium
GAATGGGTAGTTCAATACCGTGTCACGAATCCAAAAGACTTCCTCTTTAACGTTGCCGACCCAGTTAAAAATATCCGAGATCTCACCCAAACAACGATGCGGAAAGTAGTTGGAGACCGCTCCATCAATGACATTCTTACTACCGGACGAGGTGAGATTCAGACTGCCGTGCAAAATGACATGCAGAAAGTCATTGATGAAACTTACAAGATGGGGATCGCTATTGAGGAGGTCATTCTCCAGGATGTGGCACCTCCAGAAACAGTGCAGCCGTCATTTAACCAGGTCAATTCTGCGCTTCAAGAACAGAAGCAGGAGATTAACAAGGCGTTCGAAGACCAAAACCGAATTATCCCAGAAGCTAAAGGTAAAGCGACAAGAGAGATCTCTCAGGCTCGTGGTTACCGAGAAGCGGTAATAAACCAAGCCGAAGGGGATGCCTCGCGATTTGAGCAAGTATTGGTGGAGTACTCGAAGGCTCCGGAAGTCACACGGCGCAGGCTCTACCTGGAGCTCGTAGAAGATATGCTGGGCAAAGTGAGCAACTTTACTGTTGTTGATCCAGAAATACGCGGACTCCTTCCGGTGTTTGGTGGGGCAGGAGATTCAGCACGGCTTGCCACTGGAAGTAGAGACGCGAGAGCTTCAATAGCTCCAACACAGATCGCTGAAGACTCAGCACCGGCTCAACGATAGAAGGCTGAAAGATAAGAATTTTAGGGAGCGCGAGAATACTATGTATCGATATGGACCCTTTGCAGGATTTATTTTCATTGCCCTTATAGGCCTCTGCTACTTTTCATTTTTCATCGTCCCTGAAGGGAAGCAAGCTGTAGTCTTCCAATTTGGGAAGATTATCCCTCCAGCCAACAAAGATGCAGGACTCTATTTCAAGTTTCCGTGGCGCAACGTGGAACTCTTTGAGAAGCGTATTATTAACTGGGATGGACGAGCCAAAGAGGTCACCACCAAGGAGAAGAATAACATCGTCGTCGATACTACAGCGCGATTTCGCATCTCCGATCCCATCCTGCTCCGACGAACATTCTCTGACATGAGCGAGGTAAATGGGCGGCTCGGAAAAGTCATCATTGGTGCTACGAATAAGGTTATCGCGGAGAACGATCTCGTTGAGACCGTGCGCAATACGAACAACATCATTGAGCGCTCCCGAACAGCCGAAAAGCAACAGAAAGCTCCAGAAGTAACTTCCGATATCCAGAAACTTGAAGCGCAAGAAGCCCTTGAGCAGATTGCAGACGAGGAGATTTCTGGAGACTTAGAGCAGATCCAACGTGGACGCGAAGCCCTGACCCAGGACATCATTGATCAAACGAGAGCTGATCTCGACAAGTACGGGATAGAGCTTGTCGATATTCAGCTAAAGCGAGTAGCTCTCGAGAAATCAGTGGAAGAAAACGTATTCACGAGAATGATCACAGAGCGAGAGCGTATCGTCGCAAAGATTCGATCCGTTGGAAGCGGTCGCCGCGAAGAGATTCGAGGGGAAACCGCAGAAGAGCTTCAGTTCATACAATCTGAAGCGTATAAGCAGGTTCAGAAGATTAAAGGGGAAGCAGAAGGAAAAGCGATCAAGATATACGCGGAAGCGGTGTCAAAAGATGAAGACTTCTTTAGCTTCTATCGTTCAATCCAAGCGTATCGTAAGGGGCTCCGAGAAGATTCAACGTTCATTCTGAGCTCAGATGCTGATTTCGTGAGATTTTTGCGAGAGGGCCCAGAGGTATTCTTTGAGAAACGTTGAAAGCTCACAGTTGATTGATTGACCTTGAAGAGAAGGCCTGTCCCCTTACGGGGTGAGTGGCGAGCCAAAGTAACGGACAGGTTTTATTGAATATTTCGGAAGTTGAGTTGGCGATCGACAAACTCAGGAATTCGGATCATTCAAGAGCGAAGTGATCATCCGCCCTCTATTCCCATTTGATAACTCATTGAAAATATATTACTTATACCGTTTCACTGTGTAGTCGCCGGACTTACCAAACGATGTTCAGCAATCAAGCGAGGAGGCCTCCAAGCGAGGAGTAAGCATGTCAGGAAATGAGGCAGAGAAGTCGGATCTAGATTCAAATGGATCCATAGCGACAGGCAATGGAACTGCGAAGCACCAGAGGAACGGCGCTACCCTCACCCCCCTCTCCGCAGATGCCCTCATGAGAGATATTCGGCAACGAACCCGTACAGATATCGAGAAGCATAAAGACAAGCGAAAATCTTTTTCCGCTTTCCAGGCCGATGCGAAAAAAGGGACTGAACACAGGGCTGGAGATCTACTACAGTCCTCAGAGCTTCTCTTCCTTAATCGGTTCTGCGCCCAGTCGGACTACCTCCACAACGATCACCTCACTTCGCACCGACCGGGAATTATCGGAAAGATCATCTCGAAGTTTAAGCGAAAGCTTCATAGTTACCTATTCTTTTATCTCGACCGGTATATCGGCTCGCAACGTGACTTCCAAATCAATCTTGTTCGACATCTCAACGACTCCGCGAAGTATATTGACGGTCGTGATATGTCAAACTTCTGGGAGTTGATTCGGAAAATTGACTATGACGTTCAGAAAGCACTGGATCGTATTGAACGGATCAACGACGAACAGACGGGAACGTTACGTACTCAGGAGAAGTGGGTCAACGAAACTGTACGGAGCAACGTCATAGAACTTCGAGAAACGGTCTCGCGGCACTCAGCAGAGATTCAAACTTTAGAGAGCGTTGCCCGAGGACTTGAGAGCATCGTCTCCAGACTAAAGAACTCGCAGCTCAGCAGCGCCACGAACGGGAGTTCAATCCCGACGGCAGAAGAGAGTCACTCTGGAACAAAATCGGTAGCCGATTACTCCTATCTTCTGTTGGAGAATCGGTATCGGGGAAGCGAAGAGTCCATCTCCAACCGCCTCAGTATTTACCCCCAGATTTTCAAAGAGTCAGAGAAGAATCACGGAGAGGCTCCGGTTCTTGAGATAGGATCTGGAAGAGGAGAACTTCTGTCCCTTTTTAAAGAAGCGTCACTTCCGGCCTATGGAGTAGATCTCGATCAAGCGATGGTTGAGGCTGCATCGGCGAAAGGGCTCGATGCCAAACTTGGGGATGGAATAGCTCATCTCAGGGGGGTCCAAGATCACTCTCTCCGCGGGGTTATTGCCATTCAGGTGGTTGAACATCTAACCCGCGCCCAGCTTGAAGATCTCTTTGAACTCTGCACAAAGAAGATTCGGTCTGGTGGAAGAGTCGTGTTTGAAACGATTAATCCTCGCTCTCTTCTCGCGCTCTCATCAAATTACTTTAGAGATCCAACTCATGTCTGGCCGCTTCATCCTGATACACTTGAGTACGCAATGAATCTTGCTGGGTTGCAAACCGTAGAGGTGCGTTACCTCTCCCCTGTTGAGCGAGATTCGCAGCTTCGTCCTCTCCCTGTTGAGGAGTATATGAGCCCACGATTAGCCCACACGATTCAAACTATTGACCGAAATTTCGAACAGCTAAACTCACTACTTTACGGGTACCAGGACTACTGCATCGTTGCAGAAGTGCGCTAAGAGGGGAAATAGAAGCACATGGCGAATATCCTTGTACTTGGAGCGAAAGTCCCTTTTACCAGCGGTGGTCAAGAGATTCTCGTTTCGACACTTATTCGTGAACTCAAAGCGCGCGATCATCGGGTTGACCTCGTAGATCTCCCCTATCAGGCGCTGCCGAAGGAAGACCTTCTTCGGCAGGCTGCGTATTGGCGCTCCATCGACTTCACTTCCTTTGGGGAAACGAAGGTTGACCTCGTGATCGCGACGAAGTTTCCCACTTATTACGCAAAGCATCCGAAGAAGAGTCTTTGGCTCGTCCATCAACATCGACCAGCCTACGACCTTTACGCTGGTCGCTATTCAGATATCTCTGACGACCCGCGTGACGAGCAATTTCGACAGCTCATCGTGCAAGGAGATAACAAGGTCATCGCTGAATGCGAATACATCTCGGGAATCTCAAAAAATGTGATCGAGCGTCTTCAGCACTATAACCAGATAGTTGGAGAGGTTCTCTACCCACCACTCCCGATGGGAAACTCTTACCGAACTGGAGAGTTCCAGGACTACATCCTCTCAGTTGGAAGGTTGTGCAGTATTAAGCGAGTAGACCTAATGTTAAAGGCGATGCCGATAGTACACGGTCATGTGAAGTTGAAGATCGTAGGAACCCCTGACGAACCTGGAATCATGGAGTATTTTCAAAATGAGATTGCAAAACATAGTCTGCAGTCACGAATTGAATTCTTAGGGCGAGTGAGCGAAGAGGATCTCTTAAGCCTCTTTGCAAACGCCCTTGGCGTATTCTATGCCCCGCACAACGAAGATTATGGCTACGTTACCCTTGAAGCATTCGCCTCTGGAAAGCCGGTACTTACCGCTCATGACAGTGGAGGAGTGCTCGAGTTCGTCCATCACGAGCAAAATGGCCTAATCCTGGAACCAACTATTGATGCGTTTGGGCATGCAGCAAACCGCCTCGTTGAGAACAAACCGTTTGCCGAGGAACTTGGCAAAAATGGGAAAGCGTTCATTGAAAAAGAGTTTTCTGGTGCTGGTTGGGACAGGGTCATCGAGCGACTTCTCTCCCCGCTACAGGGCATCGGAACAGAACGGGAGTCGATTCACATACAGAGCTCACAGATAGTAAACGGGTAAATAGTTTCTGAATGAGTAGAGTGACGCAAAGGAAAGTACGTATTGGATGGTTCTCACCGGTAAATTTACCGGAGAAGACGAGCTCCACCCTTTCTGCCTATACGACCGACTTGCTCCTTCCACAACTTCGAAACGAGTTTGATATCACCGTTTTCCACAGCGGATTTCAGCAATATCAGGACTACAAAACCGCTCATTTTCTGAGCGCTGCGGAACAACATAGCAGAGATCCGTTTGATCTCTTTTTCTATCAACTTGAAGATCACCCCGAGAGTAATTTTATACGACAGTACTGCGGGGTAATGCCCGGAGCGATCTGGTTTCACGACTTCCTATTCACCTCTCATGGACCAGAACCCATTCTCAACAGTCCATTTGAAGACGTTATTGAGCACTTCAACAGCGATACATGCGATTTTCGTGAACGCGGCCACGAGTACAAAGAAAGAGAGCGTAGTGGAATTCGAGAGGCTGGCCTCTCTGTGTTACGGGTCTTTTCTAGAGAAATAGCCCATTCAGAATGTAAACGGAGAGTTTCCTCCTCTTTGACTTTTCAAGAGCAGGAAAACCGTATTCTTTCCGCTTACTTGCCAGTGCCCATCCCTGACGTGAGTGCTCCTCTTTTCGATGCTGAGGACCAATTTCGCATCCTCTTTTGCGGATCGGTCCAGGTAGAGCACCGCGCACATAAGCTCTTTCAAGCGATAGCCGCACTTGATCCATCGACTCCCGTCGTTTGGCTGTGCTCCTTAGCAGAACAGCATGCAGCAGAAGAGCTAATAAAAGAGTACGGATTATCGTCGGTACAGCTGCTTCCTGAACGCTCTCCTAAGAAGTGGCAGCAACTCGTAGAAGAGCGAGGATGGCGAAGCGTAGCTGCTCATATCCACTTCAGTGTTTACGGGCAAACCGCGCCGTATTTGCAGATGAGCTTGGCTGCGGGATTGCCAACACTTATTAGCGACTTTGGTGGAGCTGAATTCTTACCAGACTCTCTAACCTTCAAGATCGAACCCGGACAGACAGAAAGCTCACAGATACAAATTGTTCTGGAAGAGCTTCTTTCCAAGAGAGTCCATGTGGATTCCTCTGCGGCAGCAGACTTTGCCAGGGAGAATTTCTCAAAAGAACAGATAGGTCGGGAACTCAGCTTCATGGTCCGACAGGCGCTCCCGGTATTATCAGAAATGAATGCTCGATGGGGGAAGTTACACCGCGCGGCCCGTGATGAAGTGTTGGATTTCGCCCTTTCCGTGCACTTGAAACGTGCGGAAGAGGACCTCTTTCCTCAAACTTCAGCTTTCGAGAACAGTGCCACTAATAGCAGTGTCACTTTGGCATCGGAACAGCTTCAAGAGATCTTCCAAGAGCTCGGGTTCTCGAAATAGCACCCTTGTACCTTTCCGCGTAGCTTCTCTTATCGTGTTTCGAAGAAGAGTTGTTAGAGATCAGTTGGAGCATCGCAGAGCGCGCCTAGTGCTCTATTTTTCTTATTCGATTCGATAGCTCCATTGAGGGTCTCACTCCGAGAACAACTTAACGACCCATAGTCTTTCGCCAACGTCTCTAACTGCTCAACGGTGGTCAATCCATCTTTTGCTAGGGTACAGAGAATTGAAGTGACCGCAGTTTTCTCTTCAGGGGTAGTGTCAGCGCCATGAAGTAGACCGGAAATAAATTTCTTATGATTCCCCACAAACGAGGCGATTTCGTAAAATCGTATTCCAATCTGTCGGGGATCAATAAGCGCGATTTTTTTTAAGAGAAATTTCTCAAGGAGCTCGGTTGAAATATTTTTATTCAACAACACTATTAGGACTCCGTTTGGACGAAGTTGATCGGCATAGGAAGTCGAATCTTCTAACCAACCATCGACAAGAGCCTGAAGGGAATCTGTTGGAGTATTCTTATTCGCAAGGAGCGAGACTTGAACGAAAATATTCTTGTTAAAAACCTGCCCTGGAGGGAGCGGTTGGAGAGTAAATTTCGTCACTTCTCGTAAAACGTCAGGCGGAGTTTTTGAGTCCCCAGCGAGAAGCGCATAGATCTCCTCCGACCAACGTGGATCATCTTTCTTGAGTTTGAGTAGCTCCATTGCGGAGAGGCTCAAATAGGCCAGTTGAGTGCGGATCTGTTGACGCAAGTTCTCATCGGCGCCTTCTGGAATCCAGCTATCAATAGTTTCCTGATCTTTCCCAAGCTGCGTTAAGAAGTTCTTTTTATCCTCCGGGAGGAGATGAGAACGATTAAGCTCGACAAGCCTCCTAACATCCTTAGCTGCTACAGCATCATCAAACCGGGAGGCAATTTCATCTTGCTTGTTATCCTTTTCGGAGGCAGCAGTCCCCCTCTCCTGTTGCTCTTTAGCTTTACGGTGCTCGCGACAGGTGGGACAGTAAAAGACCTTTTCAAACTCGGGAGAATCATTACTAACGACACATCCACCGGTTGTATACATTCTCGCGTAAGGATGGTCTTTTGGATCATCAGGAACGGCCCCAGAGATTCCATACACTATCCTCGCACTTCCCTGTTGAAGCTTATCCCCATGCACCGGACAGTTTTCTCCGTTATACTGGGGCACTTCGGGGTCTTTTGGAGTTGGGAAATACTTCTCTTTCCAACTCACGCAGTAATTGGAGGGGGAAAGCGATTCACATAGATGCCCTCCACAATAAATTGTTGGAGCTAAACTGAACGGAGAAGCCAAAGAAGAGAGCGGAAGAAATAAGAGAAGGGCTAGTAAAGAGGAAGAGGATAAGAAGAAGTTCATAGTACACCCCAGTTTTACCCCCATTGTCCTTTCTTGATATGGGACATCACGGAGACCATGTGACAAACTGTAACTGCTATATTGCAATTTTCGCTGCGAACGAGAACAGATGAAAGGTTCCTATACTTTTGACTTTGAAGCGATAGAAAAGCTCTCATCCCATATTCGATTTGGGGGGAGCAGCTGGACCTATCCTGGATGGAAGGGGCTTATCTATAAGCGAGAATATCGTTCAGACAAAAATTTTACTCAGAATGCATTTGAGGAATATGCCCATTTTCCGCTATTCCGAACGGTTGGTATTGACCGATTTTTCTATACTCCTCCGTCGGTTCAGCTACTAAAAGATTACGACGAGAAGTCTCCAGACGGGTTTTTGTGGGTAAGTAAAGTTTGGGAACGAATTACCATCCCACGTTTTCCAAAGCACCCACGCTATGGCTCTCATGCAGGACTGGACAATCCTTACTTCTTAAATCCGAACCTATTTGGAGAAGAGGTCCTTGGCCCCTATGAAGAAGCGAATGTTCTTAACAAGACGGGACCTTTTGTGTTCCAATTTCCTTGGATCTCACCAAATCTGCTCTCTTCCTCCGAATTCCTCGCCAAACTCTCTGAGTTTCTCCACAAAATTCCCACTTCGTTCCGTTATGCAATTGAAGTGAGAAATGCTGAGTACCTGTCTCCTCCATATTTTCAAATTCTCAATGAGGCGAACGCCACTCACTGCTTCAATCACTGGAACAGCATGCCCCCACTTCATGAGCAGATGAAGAGGGCCGTTGATGGAGGAAGCCTGCAAGCTCCGTTTTACGTCGCTAGAATTCTCACTCCGCTTGGCATCACTTACCAAGAGGCAGTGAAGAAGTTTGAGCCCTACGAGGAGATTCGTCAGGCGAATCCCGTAATGAGGAGGGACGTCGTTCGGCTCATAAAGCGTGCCTTTAGCCGCCAGGTAATGGCTTTTGTAATTGTCAACAATCGCTCCGAGGGAAACTCCCCAATGACCATAGATGCCATTTCTCGTATGGCTGTGAAAGCTCTTGGGCTTTAGCAGAGGTTCGAAAGTTTCACTTTCCCTCTGTGCTCTTTGGGGCACCTTTGGGATTATTTCATGAGCCTTTATAAACGAAACAACGAACTGTTTTACTTACCAGAGTTTGCGACGAATGGGTGGTCAACGCCGAATACCTGAACTTGATACTTTGCGAGCAGTCGCGATACTTCTCGTTCTCATCCGTCATATACGAGTCGGATTTCCAGAAGAGGGTCTTGCTCCCCTTGGACCGGTAGTTTTCACAGTTGCTCGAGCGGGATGGATGGGAGTGGATCTATTCTTTGTTTTGAGTGGTTTTCTCGTCTCTGGACTCCTCTTTCGCGAATACCTTACCCACAGAACGCTAAACATAACTCGCTTCCTCATTCGGCGCGGATTAAAAATATACCCCGCCTTTTATTTTTTTCTCGTGGTCTCTATTGTCGTCTCGCCACTTGATGGACGGTCACCGCTTAGTCGAGTTGGGCTCATTGGAGAAGTTCTCTTTTTACAGAACTACTTCGCTGCGTTGTGGGACCATACATGGTCGCTTGCCGTGGAAGAGCACTTTTACCTCGGTCTTGCACTGCTCTGCTATCTCATTCACAAACGCCCGAATTTTTTTCTTCAGCGCCGGGAAGAGAGCACAGGAGAATATGTTCCCTTTGATATCATCCCAAAGCTTTATTTGGTGATATTTCCGCTCGTTCTTCTTCTCAGAATAAACTCTGCATACTTACAAGATATGCCATGGGCGTATACATCACTTCAAACGCATTTAAGATTCGACTCCCTTTTTCTCGGAGTTGTACTTTCCTATCTTCACCATTTCCATCATCAATCTCTGAGAGATTTTGTTCAGAAGCGATTCTCACTTATTTTACTGCTGAGTTTGGTCTTCATTTCTCCGCCTTTTTTTCTGGAGATAACAAAATCTCCGTTCATTCAAAGTGTTGGTTTTCTCACGATTGCACTTGGATTTGGCGGACTGCTCGTTTGCGCTCTTCATCGCCGGGGAGGAAGGTATTCTAATATTTTGCTGAATCTTGGGATTCTCGGCTGGATTGGTCAGTACTCCTATTCAATTTACCTCTGGCATATGCCGATACGTCGCTGGACACCACTTCTCCTGGAAGCGTGGGGAATGCATCTCCCCCTTTCGTGGATAGCGCTTATATACATCCTCCTCAGCATAGTCTTGGGCATAGCACTCTCCAAACTCGTCGAAATGCCAGTACTTGCTCTTCGCGACAAGCTCTTCCCCTCCCGCGCCAAAGCCGCATAGGACCCCTGGGACCAAAAGGTATCGGACCAAGAGGTATCAAACGCTCTGTGAGATGCGAGGGTTGATCCTAAAACTCGGCTGGAAAATGAGTTCACAGGATGTCTGACACTAATTAGAACGGATCGTCTGACACTAATTAAAGGCCCCAACACTAATTCATAGCTGTTACGAATACTTTAACAGGCACTCCCTCTTCGAAGATAACAAAGCCGGCTCGGCCCCGACCCTCATTCCAACTGGAGGATGAAGTTCTGAAATGCCGTACCTCCAAACCAAGTTTGAAAGCCTCTAACAAAGGCGAAAGTGAAGGATCGTTGGCGTCCAGTTCTTGCACGCTGACTTTGTTGCCAATCCAGTTGGAATCAAACTGCTCGAGTAAATGACCGCGTTCTTTCATGCTGAGCCAATCTTCGTAACGGCCAAGCCGTTTTTTACCAAAACGATACTAACGTTAGCTCATCATTATCATCGATATCTTCAAAGAAAAATAGACCCGTTCAACTAACAAGTTCCCTCATAAACTTTTCTTAACTGTTGAACGGTGTCCCTGGTCTGGCTATTTGGAATACCCAAGCGATGACGATTTCGTATAAGTGTACATTTTGCTTCCATTTCCCATCTATCGATTGTCTTGCCATTTCTTACAATGTCGTCAGGAAGGGCAGCTAAATCCTGCTTAGCATGTATCACTTCTTCCCAGAATGCCGATTTCGAAGTTTTGTTCCTTAGCAGAATTTCAGGAGCTTTAACCTTATTTCCCGGCTTATATAGTCCCTCTATTCCAGGCCCATATCCGTCTAACTCCCAATCTGCCGGGCGCGTTACTTTAACGCCTCTTCTATTAAGGTGCTTCTCCCACCGGGAAAAGGATTTCTCATCTATTAATTCAGTTTTTTCAGGTAACGTTCCACCCTTTCGAGCCGCAATACTACCAGCTTCTCCAGTTGTGGACCGAGCGGCCGTACCCAATTTAAACCCCAAGGCTCGCTTGCCTCGAGCTGCCAAATTACCAAGGCCCCTCTGAACACTACCAAATGCAGATCCGATACCACCTAGCCCAACTTTGACTACACTTTTCACTCGCGATGTATTTGTAGCTACACGACCAACACTTCCCACACCCCGCACTGCTAATCCACCGAATCCAAGCGTCGTCGCATCCGCGGCCAGAGAGGCAGCGGTAATACTCATGGCTATTCCATACTCGGTGGCACTGATCTGATCCGTTGCATACTGATAGGTGTCATAGACCACAGAGAGCGCATCCAGGGCGAACCCGACTAAGAGCCCTTGAGGATCGAAGTAATTCACAGGATTATTGGTCGAGTGCAGGTACACATTCATTCCATCGGCATAGCCAATCGGGTCTCGGCTTATGTAGCGTCCGAGTTCAGATGAATAATAGCGGAACCCGTGATTATCTAGTCTCAAGAGCTCACTGCGCTCTTTTGTAAAGGCCCGTCGATTGTTTTCCCCAGGTGTCCCACCGACAAACTCCGTACTTCCAAAGGCATCGAACACCTCAGACGACACCACCAGCCCGCTCACATCTGTCATCGCAACCGTATGGCCAACGTGATTGGGAGAAAAATACTCGTCGACCTCAGATAGATTGGAGGGAATAGGAAGCCCTCCTCCATTAATAGGGGTATAGCGAGCGCCATAAACGATAGCACCAACCATTCGCCTTTGGTTTAACGATCCTATTGGCCTTGCCAACTTTTGTTTTTCAAATCATCGCTAGAAATCGATGTGATCAGCACCGGTGAGGGCTTGAAGATTAAGCTCACTCGGAGTTTCGCCGCGGTTGACAGCCGCAATTGCTTCTTCCGAGGCCCGAATAGCTTCATCAATGAGGTGCTGCTTTTCTGTGAATTCGTATTGTTCACAATCCCGGCCGTGAACGCAGTGCAGCCTCACAACATCCTTCTCTACTGACTTATCAGCAGCGTGAGCATCCGGGGTCGAGCTTTCAAGAATTCTCACCGAGTCGGTAAGCCCCATCATTCGATGAACAGTGCCTGTTGGAAGATTTTGAAAATCTCCCTTATGCATTACCCGAGTGATAACTTGATCGCCTTCAATGAATACCGCCCAAATCGAGCCCTCAAGGACGAACCAGGTCTCACTCTTCTCTCGATGATACTGGAGGCTCATGCACCCCTCCCGACCTATCTTTGGGTGAAGAATTTTCAAGGTATATTTGTGCTCAGGATCGTACCCCCAGAGCAGCATCTCCTTGCCCCATACCCATGTATCAACAGGGATCTCCTGATGCTCTTTTGAAAACTTCATCGCTACTCTGAAAATCCTATCGCGCTACTGGCAAACTGAGCTGTGAATTCGACATTCCGAGGAATCGGAAAAATTCGTCGAATTCAGTAAGCACCTCTCGCGGCCAGGTGTCTATATCCGACCGAACATCAAGCAAAGTGTCAATCACATTCTGAACACGATACGGATGAGGATCTCCTTCGCGCTGAGCAAGTACCATCTGTCCATCCAAAACGGCCTGAAAGCGGACCATCTGCATCTTCTGCATTCCAGAGGCCCGCATCTTCGCGGTTTGATACAGCGCCTTGGTTAGCATCTCTTCCCCGGAAGGAATCCAGAGCCAATCAGGTCTCATTTGGTTGATACATTTCCCGCCGGCGAGCGCCATTCGAATAGACGCAAGAGTCAGCTGCCGAACGAGCCCAGCATGTTTCTGACTTTTAAAACGAGGCGTTGGCTCCCCACAAAATCGTTGAAAAGTTCCCCCAATCAGATTGGAGACCTCAAGGCCGTACCACTCTTCGTTCCAGAGCTCTTCGGCACTCCTCTCCAAGACCCACTGCCTGGTCGCTTGAAGATCCTCACCAATTAGGAAATCTGTAACTTTTCGGAGCTGCGCCCCACTAAAATCCGAAAAATTTCGCTGCTCGGAGCTACACTGCAAACAGTGCTCAATTGTTCGAAGAGTCCCCTCACCACTACCAGCAACTCCACTATTTGTGAGATCAACATCACGCTCACAAACGGAGAAAGCACCGTTGCAGTGCAACTGCGTCACATCGTAACAGAGCGAGCTTAAATACCGGAGCATCATATACGTTGTGGCATGCGCCGGAGAGAACACTCCATGTGGAGAGAAAATTACTATTTTCATAGACACCTCACCGAGACTGGAAGCACGGATGCGGATTCATACCGCACGAGAAACCTCACCGTTGCATCAGACTCTTCCTGGGAAGGACCCTCCTCTTCTTTTGAAGCTCGAGGCAACCTTCCTGCTGATTCAAAACCGTTCATTCCGACCGACCCAGCGCTCGCTGGAGAATGCCGAGTATCGATATCAATAACCCGAACAGAATGTCCTCTAACACTCTGAGCGTTTGGCGATAGGCCGGAGGGAACTGGCACAGGAGAAGCGGCTTCACCAGAATTTGCTGGCTCAGGGTTCACCTCAACAAGTTGGGTCTCATACCCATCATACGCAAAGATAGCGCTCTCATCGGAAAGCGCGAACTCCCTCGCTGCCGTTCCCGAGTTCTGCCCAGCGAGCACAGCGTGATAACGCAATCTATGCGATGGATAGCAGAGCTCCACCATCACACGAGAACGAGAGAGGTCGAGCCTTGGTTGCGGGGTTCCAAGTTGAACAGTAATTCCAAACAATTTCTGACTCGCAGCAACCGCGGCAGAACGATCAAAGAGCTCAGGGAAAACGTCTGAAAGATCGAGACCATCAGGTTGATTAAGTCGTAACCCTTCAAACCCCTGTTGCGCGACAACCTGACCCTCCGCGAACACTTCAATAAAAGCCTGTACCGGGTGCGGCGCGGTCACATTATTTGCCGCCGGGAAAAAGTGCACAAACACTCTTGCGCCGTGATCGCTTGCACCAACTCCACGAGAGAAAAAACTTGTCCAACTCCAAACATTCATCAGCTCACAACTCCATAGGCTCGCTCACCAGACTCAAAGATACGCTCCTCCAACACCTGAAAGCCGAGCGGCTTGGGAGAACGCGTGGTAAGTCGCACATATGCCTGAATCTCCCCTTCGGGAGCTACTTCTGAGATTACCCTCTGAAACAACACTTCTGGAGAAAGAAGAACGGTGCTCCGTGGAGGCAACAAGCACGCCTCTTCTGGAGTTCGAGAACCGAGATACATCCGGCACTTCAGAGAAGCTTGCACATCGTTAGGGTTTACCAGCGCAAGAACGTGACGATAAGAAGGAGACACAACAACTGGAAACGCTCGCGGTTCTCGATCAACAACTCGGTGCAACGAAGAGAAGAAAGATGATCTCGTGCGCGACGAGAACTCAAGTTCCCCAGTGCACTCCTCGGCGGTTTCCAATTCGAGATGCGAATGTCGGAACCCAGAATCTGTCGCACAGTTTGCAAGCAAGGCGTTCAAAGGTATCTGCGCCATCTGCCCAGCCTTAATGACGAGCTGGCATTCAGAACCCACTGTGCCATTCGCATTGAAGAATCGAAGAACGCCACTAATCCCCTCTCCAGGATGAGTAGGGGCAATGCGCAAAACTACTCTTTCCAGGGGATCGCTAATCGCCCAGAAGTGCAGATGATGCCTTTTCAGCCCAGTGTTCTCGTTGCGAGACCAATACGAAAGCCCCTCCCTCGAGGTCCAACCTGTCGCAGATACGAATTCACGGGATTCAACCCCCGTCTCGGAAAGGCGATCCGCCTTTGCCCCTATGGCCATGCACTCCCTCTCACTTTGAACATTAACCTGAAGCTAATGTACCAAGTGATGGGGCAAACGCGCCAGATACTGTTTAAAGCTATTTAAAGCTGGGAGACGAAGCCTCAGGCGTCCACAAAAAATGGGTTGCGAAAGGCAAAGATATCAGTTCTAGAGTGCCTTAAAGACTGATCTGCACGCGCCGCGGCTGCTCGTCCTTCTTCTCCCCACTCTCCGTGCCAGCAGCTTGCGGTTGCTGCGCAGAAGCATTGGGAGCAGGGGCAGTAGTTTGAGCGCGCTGCTTCGATTTCTCCCCTTCGATAATCTCCTTGTACGCCTTGTAAACGGTATCAAGAAGACCGATCACCTTAGTAATGCGCTCGGCATCACGGTGGAGATTCGCTTCGGTGAGGTAGAACAACATAAAATCGTATAGGCGGTCCAGGTCCTTAGCTATCTTCCCACCCTTTTCGAAATCCAGGGTGTTCATAAGTTCAGCGATAATGGCCTGCGCTTTACTAAGAAATCGACAGAACTTTCCGATGTCATTTTCTTCGAGACCAGTCTTTGCCTGTCGAAGGAACTTTAGCGCTCCTTCATACATCATGAGCAGAAGACGGCCACGGTCTGTCGTGGTGACTTGAACGGCTTGATATTGATTGTGGGCATTTTTCCCGTACATGGGTGCTCTCTCTATTAATCCTCACTTACCTTTCTGTTGGTAAAAGAAAAAATTGCTCTTTTCCTTACCAAAGATAAGTATCGGCGCCCCTGCTAAAGGGCTTAAGGGAAAAGTCGTTTGTATAATACTTTTAAATGGTTAGGAGAGAATTTTTACTGCCTTTCGTGTCGATTTCCCCGGAAGCATTGGCTACTTCAATAAATCACCGTTATGGGGTTTACGAATGAGCCCCTCCCTCGATAGCCTCAGTCCCGGTCTAATCCGCTTCGCAGTTAAATGATGGGGGTCAACTTCCCTAAGGAGATCAAGTAGGTGTCGGTTTTTAAATACCGGGCTGATATCGTTCCGGTGTCCATTTTTACAGGGTTATTTCTTGCAGACCTTCTCGTATTCTTTCTTGTGCCGGACAGAACCTTGGTCTGCATCTGGGCGATACTCGGACTCCTACCGAAAATAGCCGTCTGCTGTTGGAATCACCACCATCAACACGTCCCAACCTTTAAGTCCACAGTGCTTAATCGACTTTTAGAACTTGTCTACACCTTCCAGACAGGAATAACGACCAACGCATGGGTGCTTCACCACAATCTCGGGCACCACATTAACTACCTCGATCAAACGAAGGATGAATCACGCTGGATGAGGCCCGATGGCACTACTATGGGGGAATGGGAGTATACCGTGAAGTTAGCGCTCACTGGATACCTGGATGCCTATCGCGTTGGGAGAAAACATCCCAAGTACCAGCGAGGGCTACTCTCGATGGGAACTCTATCATCCATCCTCCTTGCCCTGGCCTTCTACTACAACTGGTTCGCTGCCCTGCTGCTATTTGCCATACCGATGTTCGCTGGCTACATCACGACCTGTTGGCACACTTATTCCCATCACGCGGGGCTCCATTCAGATGATCACTTTGAGGCCTCTTACAACGTCATGCACAGGTGGTACAATATTATCACTGGCAATTTGGGGTACCATACGGCCCATCACTGGAAACAAGCAGTGCACTGGTCAAAACTCCCTGAGCTCCACGAAGCCATTAAGGATAAAATCCCGGAGGAGCTCTATAGAGATCCACCGCTTCTTATCCGATGGCTTCCCACTACCTAGGAGAAGGCTACAAGAAATCGAGTATCGATTGCCCCAACAGCTGGGTGGTCACCTGTAACGAAGCATTTAGCGCTGTCTGAGCTTCAGTCAACCGTGTAGCTGATTCAAACACATCCGCTTGCTGAAGATTGGTAAGAATCTCTTGCGCTGATGTTTTGCTGAGATCGAGAAGGGATTCCGCAGATTGCAGTCTTCTCATTCGTCCGGCAACCGCAGTTCGCGCAGGTACAACATCTGTGGCCCTCGAGCTTTCGATGAGGTCCAAAGCTGCCTGAATGTCCTGAGTCTGTTGATTAAAATCCGTTGGAAAATTGTAGGCGACACTTTGAGCTTGATCAGGAACAGGAGGATCGGTAGTTGTCCAAACAGTCTGATAGCCAGAGAGTGCCCGCCCAAGCTGAGTGAGCCCTCGAATAGCGTCGTTAAAGATTCCAGAACCGGAGGCGTTCACCTGAACAGAAAGGTCGTTAGTAACAGGAACAGTTCGTGTTAACGAGGCGTCTGCGTTAGTGGTATAACCATACACATCGTTGGCAGGATCTCCCGCTGTCCCCGGGACGGTGAATTGATTGCCTGCCCCAGCATAGCCCGTATCGTAAGCTGGATTGTTATCGGCTCCTCCAGCGAAGAGAAATCTTCCCAGGTACTTTGAATTCCCGAGACTAATCACTTGATTTCGAATTTCGTACACTTCTGCAGCAAGCTGTGCTCGAGTCTCAGGTGAATTTGTCTCATTTGCCGCTTGAGCTGCTATCTCGTTTGCTCGGACAAGAACATCATTCAGGTCTCCAAACACCGAATCTTGAGTCTGGAGATAACCCATAGCTGTTGCAACACGAGACTGCTGTCCATCAATTTCCTCCAAAACCCCGCGCATCTGACTCACGGTGCTTGAGTAGTTACTATCGCCAGGCTCCTGGACCTTATATCCGGTAGAGACCTCCTCTCCGTACTTCGCAACATCACCTTTATTGCGAAGCATCTGGGTTAACAGGCGTTGCGAGATAAAATTTTCCGGTATTCGGGTCATATGAGTCCTACAATAGTATCAAGCAATTCTTGAGCTGAACGGAGTATCCGCGCATTCGCTTCAAATGCTTTCTGAAATCGGATAAGGCTAGTGAATTCCTCGTCCAAACTTACCCCTGAAATTTCATCCCGCTTATTTCGCGCTGTAAGAAGGTTGTCCTCTGATACAGAGAAATTCGTTTCTGCTCGAGCTTTCAAATTCCCCACTCTTCCGACAGTTTCGTTATAGAGTTGATTGTAAGAAACTCCAACCCGCTGGAATCCGTTACTCGCATCCGAAGAGAAAGTTGTTGTCGCAGTTTTTAGGGTGATCAATCCATCGGTAGCAAGGAGGTTCTCGGCATTACCGGGAGAGATTGTAGTACCATTTGTGGCGTCTCTTCCTGCGGCTATTTCTTCTGGAGTGCCGATAGCGACCGAAAGCAAACTCGCATAGCTCGTGACCGTTCCAGCCGTTATGAGGGCATCAAGATCCGTGTTATCAGGAATTCCGTCAGCATCAGCATCGTTGATGGTAACTGACCCGGCATTAAAAAAGCCAAACAGTGCGGGGTTATTACCGTTAAGGTCAACGGCTGATGGATCAAAGTTTGCGGTAGGATCAGCGGTCGCCTCCGGTCCGCGATACGTTTCGTTGAAGCGCGTAAGCAGGTCTCTCGCGATAGATTCAATCCGGCCAGCAAGCTCAGGGAGCGCGCCACTCGCCTGAAAAGGGGTAGTATCAGTACTTGTGGCAACACCTCGCACGGCTAACAGGCCTCCAATCGTCCCCTGCCCATTCGCAAGCGCCTGAGTGAGATCGAGGTGCGCCGAACTTCCGGCTGCTGGGTCATAATCAAAAACGATAAACTGCATCGTACTTCCATCAAGCTTTGGCGGAACAGTTCCTCCGATAAAGCTCGGAGCTCCGGTAAGCTCGAGCGTTCGAGTCGAATTCCCGTTGACCAGCGGAAATCCATTTGCGAGCGATATGGTTAGTGAACCGTCAGATCCTTCAACGCTGTCGAATGAGATCTTTTCTGCGAGCTGCTCAAGGAGCCTATCCCGTCTATCTCGCTCATCGGCGGCAACGCTCCCATTTGCCTCTCTCCCCGCGATTAGTCCGTTCAGGGTGGAGATCTCTGTAGCAATTTGGTTTACAGAGTCTATCTCTGAAGCAAGGCGCGCCTCGGCTTCAGACTGAAGACTCGCTATAGTTCCATAGGTTGTCTGAATGGAATCAACCAGATCTTGCGCTCGTTCAAGCACATCACTTCGGAGTTCAACACTAGCGGGATTCAAGCTAAGATTTTCTAGAGAATCAAAGAATTGCGTCATCGCACTCCCGACCGAATTTACATCTTCGGTCAAACTGAAGAGCGGTTCTACTCGAGCGAGAAAGTCTCTCTGAACCTCGTAAAAGTTAGTTTCAGAATTTGCCTCACGCGCGATTCCGTTCAAGAACTCATCTGAAATTCTGGTTAGGCCATCGACACTGACGCCATTGCCTACCGAGAATCCACCTGGTGACTGACCTAATCCAACTCGAGCCTCGAGGTTCACCACCCGTCGGGAGTATCCCTCAGTGTTTACGTTGGCAATATTGTTTGCCGTGTTGGCAATAATTGCCTGCTGTGCGGCAAGAGCTGAGACCGCGTTGTTGAAGATTTTTGCGCTGTAATTTGTCATTTCAAGTGCTTAGCAAATTTTCAACTTCTACTCAGAAGATAAGGTGCAAACGGAATGCCAGGAGCGAGTGGAGTCCAATAAGTTCAGCTTGCGACGCTGCAGGCACCCGGTTTGATTTTTTAAAGCGAGGGACGCGAAGAGCGTGAAGTGAATGGATTAGGCTTCCTTCAGGACGCCTTCGTGTCGATCAGAACGTGGAAGATAGCTTTCATTAATCTTCCCCTGCCTTCCGTACTGCTTGGAAACATGTTTTGTCGCTCGCATGAGTAGGGAGAGACTACCGTTTACGACGTTGAGAGCGAATCCTTGCACCGCATGAGCTTCACTTGCCTCTTTTCGAGCAAGTTCTGCAAGGCGACGTAGCTCCTCTATTTTGGGAAGAAGCGTTTTCTTCTCTTCTTCGGAACCGAAACGCTCTAAGACCGTTGTAAGGCGCATTTCTCCAAGAAACGCTGGATCCTTCAACATTTCAACTCGAGCTTCATGGAACTCTTTCAACTTTACAGTGAGTTCTCGTCGGCGCTTATCCAGTCGTTTCAGAAATTCTGTATCAAATTTTGCAATGGTTTTTCGCTGCTCACGGAGGATTTCGAGGTATTCTCGGTACGCGCCGATCTCTCGTTCGACAATTTGGGAGAGTTTACGTGACACAACCGCTGGAAGTGCCATAGGAATTTTCCTCGCTCTAACCGCGCTCCAGACCCGCCAGGGATCTATCCCACGGCGACCTTACGCGATGTGTATTGAACAGCCTAAGATAGAGTTCGCTCCGATACGAACTACTCGTCTTCCCCGCTAAAAAGAGAAACTCCTGCTCCAGCGATCTCTGTGACGATCTCTCTTCCAAGTGCTTCTGCAACAGCAGTCGACGAAGGGTTATACTGTCCAGACTGAATGAGCCCTTTCAGCTCTTCAACCCGAGCTCGCCTCTCCGCCTGGAGATTCTCTACCCCAAGTTCGCTTTGAATAAGTCTTCCGAGTGAGACATCAACTTCGGAATCTCGCAGCCGACGACCGTACGCCTTGCCTCCTTGCTGGGCCTGTTCAGCTTGGTTCTGATTGCTGCGTTCACGTAATGTCCGTAAGTAATCTGCAGCAGCGGTCCCCTTTCCAATTTTCATAATCCCATCCTTGAGGGTACTTAATTCCTAACACTTAAGATGCGAAGGGTTTCAAAAGGGACTCACTACGCCCCGCGCTTTTTCAGCTCCTCCATCACCATATCCTTAATCCCCAAGCTTTGACTCTCAGAAATATGCTTTGCCACCTGCTCCTGCAGCATTTCCTGATAGAGCTGCTCTTCGGAACTCCCTGATAATAATCCATTTTTTGGAACTGCCTTCCACATCGATTTCAGCATCTGCTGTACTAAGACCGCCTCAAACTGGGTGGCGGCCTCCTCAGCTCGAGCCGGATCCTCCGATAACCCTTTAAGATCAGGTGCTTTTTGCTCTAGCTGAGCCATCCGAATCTTATCGGTCATCGATGAGAGCAGATTATCTCCAAGTCCTATCTTCAAATCGCTCATTGCACACGCCTCCTCACTATTACATCACCTTGATGTCTGCTTTCAGGGCGCCAGCCTGCTGCAGAGCCGAAAAGATCGATATGAGATCCCTCGGCGTAGCCCCAAGCGCGTTGAGCGCTCCAACGAGTTCACCAAGTGTTACTTCCCCACCAACGATACTGAGCCCAGATTGCTCTTCGCCAACTGTCACGTCGGTATTGGTCACAATCGCTGTATCTCCTTGCTCAGAAAGCGCCTCCGGTTGTGAGACCTGGGTTTCCGAGCGAATAGCAATACTTAAATTTCCATGCGCCAGAGCAACTGTACTGAGGGTAACGTTCTCTCCCATGACGATCGTTCCTGTTTTCTCGTTCACCACCACCGTGGCAGGGAGATCGGTATGAACATCAAGCTGCTCTAGCTTAGAGACAAATCCAATTGGATCAATTCGGTATTCATCAACGAGAGGGATCTCCACACTTGCACCATCTACAGCAACTGCGAGTGGTCGACCGAGTTGAGTGTTAATACGTTCGACAACACGGGTCATGGTTGTAAAATCCGTAGTACGTAAAACAATACGAATTCGTTGGCTTTGAAAGAGATCAAATGGAATGCTTCTTTCAACGGTAGCTCCACGAACGATCTGACCTACGGTTGGATGGTTTCGAATTGCGGCATCCCCTCCCGAGGCCACGGAAAATCCCCCAACAGTCACCGCGCCCTGCGCTACCGCATAGGTGTTTCCATCTGCTCCCTTAAGTGGAGTCATCAAGAGCGTTCCACCTTGCAAACTCTTCGCATCTCCCAAAGAGGAAATGGTGATATCCAATCGAGATCCGGGACGACTGAACGGCGGCAGAGTTGCTGTGACCATGACACTCGCTACGTTCTTTACCTGAATCTGTTGTCCAGCGGTATTGAGATTGAGCCCCTCACGCTCGAGTAAGTTAGAAAGGGTACTCACCGTGAATGGAATTTGAATACCATCACCGGTTCCGTTCAATCCGATTACGAGTCCATATCCAAAGAGCTGGTTGCCTCGGACCCCCTCAACATCTGCAATATCCTTGAGGCGTGCACCGTAGGCAATCTGCACGAACCCAAAACAGAAGAAGAGGAAGAGCGTTACCGCGACAAATACCCCTCTATCGTATGAAGTAACTTCTTTATTTAAAATGGCCATAACTTGTTTACCAATCTTCCAAACCATCCCATGAATTGGACATCTCCAATCATCCCCTTCCCGAAGTAGTCAATACGAAGATGTGCAATCTTCGACGACATCACCTCGTTCTTCGAGTTCACATCCCTTGGACGTACCAAGCCGGATATCACGATTACCTGCTCTTCGTTGTTGACAGAGATAACCTTCTCACCCTCTACCCGCATTACGCCGTTTGGCAACACTTCCACAACCATGGCGGCTATAGTAGTGGTCAAACTACCACTTCGAGTCGTCTGCCCTTCACCGGTGAAGTCCTGAGTAATGTTCGCGTCCAACAGAGTGGCGGTATCAAGACCAGGATTCGCTACTTCCAAAGAATCTGCGAAATTGAAAAGTTCGGATATCCCTGCAAGGAATGAAGATTCCTTCGTCGTGGCTGTATCTGCCTCTTTCGTCCCCTGCGCCTTTTCAGAAACGACAATTGTGATGAGATCCATCGGCTGAAATGCTCGGTGATCTCGGAACAGGCGACTCCCAAGTCCTTGAGCTCTCCAAAGGGAAGCACTCGCTCCGGGTTCGCCAATATGAAGAGGCCCTTGATATGGCCGTACATTTGGATTTGAGTTCCGAGTAACCTGTACGTACGAATCACCACCTGCTGGTGGGAATTCTACCGGCGGAGACTCCATGTTTGATACATAGGTAGAACCATTCTCATGCCGCGCTGCACCATTAAACGATTCAACATTACCCATTTGAGCCCGGTACTGTTCTTCAGGTGGAGAGTCCTTAACAAAACGGTACTGTGCCTGATCTCCGGAATTGTAGGCTGGCTGCACCTGGGGGTATTGGCCTTGCTGTCCATATGCAGCTTGACCGAATCCCATCTGCCCCCCACTAGCGCCCTGTGCCATGAGCTCTGGATTTGCTTGCATCGTACGATAAATGGCACTGCCTGCTCCGTGCTGCCCTTCCCCGTGTTGCATCGACGGTTGTTCAAACCGTTGTTGATGAAGCCCTCTGGTATACGAAAGCGAGGGAAGTTCTGGTCTTTGCAGTTCTCCCGGAGGAACACATCCTGGGAGCAGCAATGGTATTAAAAGAATTGAAAACTTTTTCATCGGCTAACCTTTATGAGTCCGGGACTTACGACTTCTCCAACAACTGTCTTTTTTGAACTATCATTACGGACACGAATCTGTTGCCCTTCAATGCCCTCTTCGAGAGTTACACCACTCGCAGTTGCTTCAAGCGTTGCAGTTCTATACATGAGGGTAACTCTCGCTCCGCGCTCGACCATCGGCGGGATAGCTATCTTGTTTTTCCGAAACACTTCACCGTACCCAATCGGCTGTTTCGTTTCCTGTCCAACGATCTGCTCGGTCTCCCGTGCTGCATCAACCGGTAGTTCAGAGAGCTCGGCGCGAGCCATCACGATATCGGAGCTCGAGATAATAGCGCCGCGCGCTAATGGACGTTTCGCCACAGGAACCTCAACCCACTCCTTCATAGTGAGCGCTACGTTAAACCGTACGGCTGGAGCTCCCTCGACCTCTGCAAGAATTTTCGCTAAGTACGTTCCAGGTCGATTAGAGGGGAGAATCTCAGCTGACATGGTCAGCCCTCCGGGCGCTACTCGAACGGTCTCATCGTAACGGACTTCAAGCAGCTCACTGTCCCCATCTGTAGGGAGTGTTTCACGGATTAGGGTTTCTACCTCAAGAAGAGATATCGGCCGAGAGGCTCGTTCGATAGTCATCACTCGGGGAAATGCATAACCGATCTCTTCGATCTGCACCCCCTCCTCTCTCATCCGTTCAAGAACTTGGCTCGCAGAGAGCGTTATTGATTCTCCAGGAGTGGGACTCTTCGCAACAACAATATTGCTGAGTGCAATGACAGCGTCATCATCTCGCACCAACTTCGAATCGATTCGGGCGATATCTGCAAGAGTGGCTTCTTTGGTGCTAACGACACTCGACTTTCTTCCAAGCACGTTAATCTTGCGCTTCGCTGGTCCTGCGGCTTCAGCTCCCCCTGCGATGAGCACCGCTGCCAGAAAGAGTACACGACAATAAACTCTAGCTAATCTCTTCATCACTATCTCTTTAAGTTAATCGCTTGCTGCAACATATCTTCAGCGGTACGAACCCCCTTCGAAGAGGCTTCGTACGCTCGCTGGGCGGTAATCATATTTACGACTTGCTCGACAACGCTCACGTTGCTCGTTTCGAGAAATCCTTGATTTATCCTTCCGTACCCGTTCTGTGCAAAGTTTCCCGTCTGAACGACCCCAGAGGATTGCGTTTCCTGGTAGAGGTTCATCCCAATCGCCCGTAGGCCCGAGGCATTTGGAAAGCGAAATGCCTGCAGCTGTCCGACATTGGTTGGAGTAGTAGTACCAGAGACTCTCGAGGTTATCGTTCCGTCTTGACCGAACGTAATCGATAGAGCATCTGTAGGAATGGTGATACCAGATCCAACCTGGTACCCCTCAGAAGTTACGAGATTTCCGAGATCATCCACCTGGAGTGAGCCGGCTCTTGTATAAGCGAACTGCCCATCCGGGAGTGTCACTTGCAACATTCCTTCTCCTTCGATGGCAATATCGAGATCCCGTCCCGTGTTCTTCAGGTCCCCTTGGGTGTGAACTTTCCCGATAGACACGGTTTCAACCCCGAGACCGACCTGCATACCTGTTGGGTTCTTCGTCGTATTGGAAGTCTGAGCACCAGGATCGAGAAGATTCTGGTACATGAGATCCTGAAACTCCGCTCGACTCTTTTTGAACGCGGTAGTGTTGATGTTCGCAAGGTTGTTTGAGATGACGTCGATATTTGTTTCCTGCGCGTTCATCCCTGTTGCTGCAGTGTAAAGTGCTCGTAGCATCCGCTCTCTCCTATGCCGACCGAGATCCCAACCGCTGAATTGCGGTTTGGTTCATGGTGTCGATCGATTGTGCTGATTTCGCGTACAGCTCAAATCCACGGCTAGCAGAGATGAGCTCTACAATTGCTTGTACTGCTGAGATATTTGCGCGCTCCAACGACTTTGGAACGATTGATGGATTGTTCACCACCTGCCCTTGCTGCGCATCTGCGCCGCGAACCTTAAAGCGATTCGCTCCAACCCGTTCGAGTATGGATGGGTCATCAAACTTCACGACTTGAAGTCGCCCCCCAACCTGACTCAGCCCACCCGGGAGTCCTCGAATCTGAATGAGACCTCCTGAAGTGATTTCTGGAATGCCCTGATTGACCGTAATCTCACCATTTCCAGACGAAACGGTAAGTCCATCAGGAGTGGATAACTTTCCAGACTCATTCAGTACGAAGTTTCCTGCTCTTGTGTACAACGGCCCATCGGGACCGTTGATCACAAAGAACTCGTTCTCTTTTCGAAGAGCTGCATGAAGCGGTTGTGCGGTATTTTCTATTGGGCCGACACTAAAGTCGGTAACGGTTCCAATGCCCGTCACCCCGGGAGTTCGCTCTTGATCCCCTTCGGCATACGGAGAACGTGCACTGATGGTACTCGCTAGGGTATCACCGAACTCCGTTTGTCGTGAAGTAAGGTACTGCCCCTTGAATCCTGGCGTGCTTAAGTTCGCAAGATTGTTGTTCACCAAGTCTATCTTGGTGAGGTGAAGCATTCCGGCGGAGGCTGCTGCGTAAGATCCTCTATCCATAACCTATCCCTAAACCTATGAAACCACCTGAGTCGATCGCCCTATCGGGTTTCTTTTCACCTCTCCCCCACCCAAAACACCGAGTCGTGGATCTCTTTGGAGATCCGAGCGAGAAGATTGAGATCGATATGCGGAAGTATCATCAGAAGAGGTGAGCAACGGATTCTCTACTGGCTCATCTTCCATAGCCATCAGTCGCTGCAAGGTTTCAACCTCATCTACCGTCAGGTTCATGAATGTCGCGACCTGTTGGATAGAATTCCCCGTTTGCAAGAGCTCCTCACACTGCGCGTAGATATCTTCTAGAGACTGCTGTACTGAGGAGTGTTGAGCAGACGTTGGTGACGGAGCAGTTGCAACATGCTCACGTTCTATGGAATCTCGTAGCGAAGAGGCCGCTGCAGGTCTTTGTGCATTCTGCTGTCCGTCTGCAAAGTGCACGGTATCACTAGCAGAAGGACTCATTGCCCGGTGATGTATTGGTTCGCCGTAGATATTGACTTGCGGTCCGCGCTCAACATATGGCTGCTGCGCTTCTCGTACTATCGGAGAGGAAGATGCTGCAGTGTGAGGTCCTGTGCTCTGAGCTCTTGTACTGTGCGATGCGGCACTATTGAAACTTGCTGGTTCCGGTAGCTCTTCAGCTACAACCTCTCGAGCAGGTTCGGCATATACAGGTTCGCCATATACAGGCTCGCTGTATACAGGGCGGCTGTCATAAATAGCTTCATTCTGCACTGGTCCATTCTGCACTGCTCCATTCTGCACTGGGCGCGTAGCCACTACCTCAGGAGCCGCCTCGGTGCGCCGAGGGCTATGGTGAAGATTAACCTGCTCAACGGCCCGCTTAATATCTCGCTGTGCTGTTTGGACTTCATCGAGGCTCTTGTTCACTCGATGCTCAACAGTCTCGATATCAAAGAGTAACTCTTCTAACTTCTTTTGCTCTTTTGTGAGAGCCTTTTGCAGCTCGCCGCTTGCTTCATCAGCTTCTCGTAGAAGTTTAATGAGGCTCTGTTCGAGGGCGTTCAGTGTATGGATCTGCGCCAATGAGGGACCTCGTCCTCGCCCGACTCGCCATGCAAGATAGAAAACTGCACCAGCGAGAGCGATGTCGATTGCAAGCTTAATAAGCGGTAGTGATTCCATGCCGTCTAGACTCCGTTTTGGACCGTTCGTCGCGTCAGAGATCCGGCAGTATTCCGGGGTGCCCTGTCAGACTTTCGTCAATTTTGCTCCAGACGAGTCCAATAATTTTCGTAGGTTATCTTGTATTTCAAACGACAAACGATAATCCTGTAGGTGAAGTAGCAAGGAGCTTGCCGAATTTTTAGGCTGCTAAAGAAAAGGTATTTATGAGCCCTATTCATCTCTTTACCCCCGGTCCAACACACATTCCTGAACGAATCCTGAAGGCGATGAGTATTCAAGAGCTCCACCACCGCACGTCACAGTTCAGAACAGTTTTTCAGGAAACTGCCGAACTGCTTCGATCCGTTACCAACGCTCCGACTGCTCCTCTTTTCCTTTCTTGCTCCGGTTCAGGAGCGATGGAGGCGGTCGTTGCAAATTCGGTGGGCAGGGAAAGCACTCTTGGGTACCTGGACGCCGGAAAGTTTGGCGAAAGATGGGGGGATATTGCCAAAGCAAAGAGTCTCAACGCGATTGCGCTAAAGCTTGAATGGGGAGAGAGTCCATCGATCGATGCGGTTCGTGACTTCCTTACGGCAAACCCATCAATAACTCATTTTGCAATGCAGTACTGTGAAACCTCAACAACGGTACTTCACGATGTCCCAGCAATCGCAGAGATGATGAGAGGTGAGTTTCCCGGTGTACTCGTTCTCATTGATGCTATTTCTGCTGCTACCACTTTAGAAATGCCTCTCGACTCAATGCATTGGGACGCTGTAGTTTTCGCGTCGCAAAAGGCATTCATGCTCCCTCCGGGATTTAGCATGGTCCATCTTAGTGAGCGCTTTTGGGCAGCGGCAGAGAAGATATCTCCTGGGACTATGTACTTCGACCTCACATTGGAAAGGAAGTCGCAGGCAAAGGGTGATGCGGCATGGACCCCGGTGACGACACTCCTCCTCGGTCTCAAGGAGGCTCTGACTATCTTTCAGGAGGAGGGGTGGAAGAACGTTTATCAAAGACATGCCGCCTGTCGCGAGCGTTGCTTTGAGTGGTTTGAGAAGCTCGGAATACAACCCGTAAATGCTGACCACGGTTCTCCGAGCGTCACCGGTGGGTGTTTCACGGACGGCAAGGTGGATGCGGAGCAGCTACGCGGCTCTCTCGCGAAAGAGTACGGTTTCCGTATTGCTGGAGGCCAGGATCACTGGAAAGGTAAGGTTCTTCGCTTTGGTCACATGGGAATCATTGCTCCTGAGGATCTCGATAGGTGCTTTGCGGCCCTCCAGAAACTCCTTCTCAAAGCGAACTGAACTGAATCGCCGAAGACGTTGAACAGAGTCAACATGGGATACTATCCACGTGCAGAAGAGCTCCTGGCAAATACCGAAGGGCATCTTCTTGAGCTAAAACGCTCCCCTCGATCCATGCTTGGGTTTTTTGCATGGGCACTTTTTTCTGCGCTGATAGTCTCTGTTATCTGCTACTTCTTTGGTTCAGTCAGAATCTCTTATGAGATTCCTGTGGTGAACTTACTTTCGACATATTGGTTTTTCTTATTCCCTATAGGCGTTGCCATTGAAGGAATTCGACAGTACCACGACGACCTCTATATTCTTGATCGAGAAAAAGTCACCCATAAAGGTGGACGACTTTCTCTTGAATATAGCGTGCCAGAGATTCGCTATCAGGATATTCGTGCCGTAGGTGTTAGTCAGAGTTTCGTCGGTAGGCTCTTTGACTATGGAGATGTCGAACTGAACACTGCGGCACAAGACCAGGGAGAGCTCCTCCTCGAAGGGATTCGTGCCCCCGATGAATTGGCAGAACTGATAGAAGAAATTCGTGCTTTTCTCATAAGACATTCCCGAGATTGACGCCTTCCCAAGATTTTCATCTGCGTTATTAGCTCCTTACCTCCCCTATCCGCGCATCAGAAAATTGCATACTAACTTCTAAAGTTTTCTTAAGAGAACGTCGTAATACCAGTTAACACGGCACCCTTGGAGTACCAAGGAGTAAGGAAGCCGAAGACTGTATCCACGGATGGAACATGGGAAGCTTAGGATGGGTTCTGCTGACTTCTCAATTTAACAAGGAAGAATACCATGATTGATCTCATAATTGCCGACGACCATGTAGTACTACGAGAAGCCCTCTGTGAGCTTCTTGAAACACGAGGGAAGTACAACGTCGTAGCTCAAGCTTCCGATGGAGAAGAGCTGCTAAAGTTGCTTGATTCAAATCAGAAGAGTCCCGATCTCGTCATTCTCGATGTCGGAATGCCACGGGTTGATGGCCTTGTAGCTCTTGAGCGACTCGCTTCAGAAGGAAAAGTTCCTCCAGTGCTCGTTCTTTCCGCCAACGAAGCTCAGACAAAGATTCGCGCTGCATTAAAAGCCGGGGCGAAAGGATATCTCCCAAAGAATGCCAGCCTTGAAGAACTTGAGTTCGCTATCTCCTCAATTCTCGAGGGGAAAACGTACCTCAGCCCATCGATTACCGCTCCTCTAATGGATGGTTCTCCAACAGAATCTCCACTTGAGAATCCACTTTCAGTTCTTACTAAGCGCGAAATTGAGATTATGACTCATCTCGCCGACGGCAAGCCAAACCGAGAGATTGGAAAGCTTCTTCACATCAGCACTCGTACTGTTGATACGCATCGAAGCAATATTCTCAAAAAGCTCAAGGTGAAGACGAATGCTGAGCTGGTGAAGCTCGCCATTTCTCACAACCTCATCACTATTTAGAGAGAATTCTCCCTCTGAACTATCGTGGAGAAATGTCGATTGCTGCGACATGGCTTCCGATGAGCAACAGAAGGGAGCCTCTCTTTGCGAACCTATCCGACCTGGAAGGAGCCCCATGCGGCTCCCCCAGCCAAATGGTCCACTAGGCAAGCCGACACTTGCCGAAGAGCTATTCTCCATGTAACAACTATGGCATGAGTAACGATGGCCATTCTGGAAAGGGCGCAAAGACCGCTGAAGCGCTTCAAGAAAACGCCCTCCAAAGGCGAGATCTTTCGGAGTTCACTCCTAAACAGCGGATTCTCGCTGCAGCTCTGAAGCTCTTTGTCGAACAAGGGTACTTTCGTACCAATGTTCCTGATCTCAGCCGTGACAGCAAATGTAGCGTTGGCTCGATATACCACAACTTTAAAAACAAAGAGGAAGTTGCTAGAGCTCTTTACACTGAGGGGATTACGGCTTTCCGAGCTGCGCTCTATCAGGCGCTCCACCAGGTTGATGATGTAGAGGTGTTCATAAAAAGGCTTATCGTCTCCTTTCTTCATTTTTCGGAAGCGAATCACCAACTCTCGAAATACCTCTGGCTATCTCGGCATAACGAATTCATGACCGGAATCATTCGGCATCCAACCCGAGTAGGCTTTGACCCTCTTGGTAGAAAACTCACAAAAACAATTCGCAAGGGCATCAAACAAAACAAAATTCGCAATCTTAATGCGAATATTATCTGGAGCATCCTCTTTGGTGTTCCGGTTGGTTATGTTCGAGATTGGCTTGATGGCTATAATGACCAGTCTCCAAAGGCTGCCGCAGAGGTGATCGCAGATATCTGTTGGCGCGCACTAAGAGCAGACTGACGAAGACATGCACTGGCGAAGACATGCACTGTGCCTTGAAATTCACGCGGTCCTGAAATTTAAATTGCTGAATAGACCTTTGCTAGAGCGGATCCACCGCCAATAAGTTTCGCTCGCGACGCTGCAGACCTCTACTTTATTTTATTTAACGCGAAGGACTTGAGGATCGCAAAGTATCTGATTTCAATTACCTTCGTGCGCCTCGCGTCCTTCGCGTTAATCCCAAATTTGACAAGTGCGCTCTTAATTTCCGCCTTACATTAACGGACCGATAGAGAAGATCTATCCTAATCAGTTCTTGCGGCAAGCTCTTCTAACACCTTCGCGAGCGCTTCCCAAGAGAGGGTTGCGCAACGAATCCTTGCCGCGAAGCGCTTTACCCCGCGCAGACAGGAAGCGTCACCCAAAGAATCAAGATCGCCCTCCTCAATCTCTCCTTTCATCAGTTGCATAAAGAGAGCCAAACGAGAAGATGCCTCACTAGGGGTTAATCCCTTCAATAATTCACACATAATGGAGGCAGAAGCCTGGCTAATTGAGCATCCTTTCCCAGAAAATGAGATCTCTGCAATCTTTCCACCAGAGATCTTCACCCCCAAGGTGATCTCATCCCCACAAAGTGGGTTCAAAAGCGTACTCTCACCATCTGGATTCTCCAACCTCCCCGCGCAACGAGGATGCTTGTAATGATCAACTATGAGATCTTGATAGAGCTGTTCTATATCATCCATGTTAACGCAGGACAGGAGTCAGAGACCGGGAAGATATTGCTCGAACAACAATTGTGCAAACAACATCTCTCAGGCAAAGCTTGAAAAAATTTCTCAGGAGAAGCTCTCAGGAGAAGCACGGTCACCATTACTTCTTTCTATATTCAGAATATGACGTCAGAAGGTCTTTCTCACGAAAAGGTTTGCTTAAAAATCCAATCTCACCCCTTTTGTGCAGCTCTTCTATCTCCGGGGTAATATCCAAACCGGAGACAACACAGATAGGGATATCGGCTCGAATTTTGCGGAGCTCGACTATTGTCTCGTGGCCATTCATGTTCGGCATAGAATAATCAATGTAGACAAAATCTATATCGTCAGCTTGCTCTGCAAATTTTTCGACGGCATCGTTTCCGTCTACGGCAAGCAAACATCTCCCTCCAAAATCTTCAATCATGATCGAAGCGACCTCTCGAAGAAGCGCCTCATCGTCGACATAGAGAATAAGGGGGTTACCCGGAAGTTGTTCGATTTCGTTCGCTTGCATTGCCTTTCACCTGCCTTCACACCACTAATCTAGGACAGTAAAACGACAGTATAATCCACTTTCTGCGATAGCTACAACTCGATCTCACCCCTTTCATGAGCCTCAAGGGCCCCTAATATGCGTCCTGCGAGACTTGAGCACCGAGCTGCAGAGCCGGCAGGGTATTTTTCCAAGCGCGGCTCCCATACCGCTCTTAACTGGAAACGCTCACTGGAAGATAAACTCTCTGGAAGAGCGACCTCAAATCCACCGGTCATCGCATAACGTCGGGCCAGTTTTTCAACTTCCGAAACTGAGGCCTCTGGCTGTACGACAAGAAGATGAATCATTTCGACAACCAAGCCATTCCCATCACTTGCGTAACGAATAGACACGCCACCTCCTCGCCGACTACTTGCATCTTCTTAGCGAGAGCAAGAACCTGTGGGGAAACTTCTCCTCTCAGCAGTCGCGCAGAATCTTCGTTGGAATAAACGGTGCAAACAACTTGATCGTCTCCTCTCTCGCTTGAGATGGCAGAAAGCTCTTCGACCGCTTCTCCCGCACGGACACTGTAATTTCCGACCCCGGCGAATTCACATACAAGGGTGGGAAAGGAGG
>JAGRAT010000699.1 GCA_020434495.1 Bdellovibrionales bacterium
CCCGGCCCTCGAGACCACCTCTCTAATCTTGTCATCCGCAAGCTGTTGGTCATCCTTCGTTGCAATCGTCATTCGCTTTGCATCAACATCGACCGACACTTTCTCGACACTCTCAACCTGAGAAAAAGCAACTTCAAGCGTCTCTGCACACGAAGTGCACACCATTCCCTCAACAGTAACAACAATACCCTCAGCAAAGGTCAGCAAGGGGAAAAACACAAGAACTAGCAACCAGAAAACTCTCTTCATATTTCACTCCATTACCGAATAATTATACGAGCGTCGAGAATAGATGCCCCATCAGCCAGAGCAACTGTAGGGTTAAGATCTATCTCCATAATATCGAGATGCATATGCGCAAGAAGCGCAACCTGCTCAACTATCTTCTCAAGGGCAGCCGTGTCCGAAGGTGGCTTACCACGATACCCCTTCAGCAATTTATATCCAAGAGGAGCCTGAATGAGCTCAACGATATCCCGTTCAAAAAGTGGAAACACTCGGAAGGAGATATCCTTCATCGCTTCAACAAGCACTCCCCCCATTCCAAACATTAATACCGGTCCAAAAAACGGATCCCTCAACATGCCAACAATACACTCCGGCCCTGATGCCACCATCGGCGCCACAAGCACTCCCACGATGCGATCTGCGCTCGTTTCCCTCTTCGCAGCTTCTAAAATCTCCTTGTAAGCAGCAAACGCCTCGCCTTCATTACGGAGGTTCAATTTCACCCCTCCGATATCAGACTTGTGGAGGATATCCGGACTCACGATCTTCATTGCGAGTGGAAAGTCGTATCGTTGACAACACTCGAAAAGATCCTCGAGGGAGTCAGCGAGGGTCGCCTCACAAACAGGGAGTCCGTGGATTTCCAAGATCTCTCGCGCTTCGGTTTCGAGGAGACTC
>JAGRAT010000700.1 GCA_020434495.1 Bdellovibrionales bacterium
GGCGGGGTCCGCTCCCGTGCTGATGCTGAAGCGCTGTTACGGAGTGGCGCGGATAAGATTTCAATCAACTCTGCTGCGGTGCGAGATCCAGAGCTCGTTGACCAATTGGCAAAAGAGTTCGGCAGTCAGTGTGTGGTTCTTGCTGTTGATGCCAAGGAGATCGAAGGGGATTGGAGAGTCACCGTGGATGGTGGTAGGACGCCGACGGCACTAAATGTCTTTCATTGGATTCGAGAGGGAGTAGAGCGAGGTGCCGGTGAAATTTTACTTACCTCGATGGAGCATGATGGAACAAAGCAAGGCTTTGCAATTGATCTGCTCCACAGGGTGTCTACAGACCTGCCGATACCAGTTATCGCATCCGGAGGTGCCGGGACGATGGAGCACTTTGCTCAGGTGCTCAAGGACGGCGTGGCGGATGCTGCTCTTGCGGCTAGTGTTTTTCACTTTGGAGAGATAGGTATTCCAAGTCTCAAGCATTATCTTCGAGAAAAAGGTGTTCCAGTTCGTATTGAACCCTGGTTTTCTACAGAGGAGACAGTATGACTTTCGAAATTGAAAAACTTGATTTTGCAAAGGGGAATGGGCTCATCCCGGTAGTCGTACAAGATGTAGTGACCCATCAAGTTCTTATGCTCGGCTATATGAATCATGAGGCGGTAGAGAAGACAGTCGCGAGCAATCAGGTGACGTTTTTTAGCAGAAGCAAGCAGCGTATTTGGACAAAAGGGGAATCCTCGGGGAATACTCTTGCTGTTGCTTCAATTCACGTAGACTGTGACTTTGATACTCTTCTCATTAGAGCCACTCCCGCAGGTCCTGTTTGCCATACTGGAGATGCCACCTGCTTCCATGACGACCGAATCGAGGATTCTCGGTTTTTGGGGG
>JAGRAT010000701.1 GCA_020434495.1 Bdellovibrionales bacterium
GTCTTTGAGTCTGTCGCAGAGCAGCTTTCCGTGAAGTCGGGAGCCGTGTTTCTGTCAGTTCGCATTGCTGTCCTCGGAAAGAAGGCAACGCCCCCGCTTCCTGAGTCACTTCAGGTACTTGGACGGGAAAGGGTACTTGCCCGGTTAGATTCCGCTGCGCTCCTTCTTCAAAAGCTCTGACGTTGACTTTGGGAGTATAAGTATTGATAATCCCGAGGTTAATTCTACGTTGATTGTATTCGTTCGGTCGCGCAGAACGGCGTTGAGTCTTTTCTCGTAAGTGATATTCGAACCGAGAAAAGAATGTCGGCGTTCACTGTGAGAGAGGGAACACGATCTGGGTGAAGAGTTTTTCGTTGAGTATTCTCCTGTTAGAGCATTCCTCTAGTGAGAGTCTTCAGCCAAAAACCCTTTACTGGGATCGGTCCCGTGAATAATTAGAAAACCCAATAAGGAGTATGCATGTCTTCGGAAGAAGCAGCGAACAACGAGGTAAAGCCTCTTTCAGCTAACAGAGCAGAAGTAGTTAAGCAATTTCAGCAGAGTGCAACTGATACTGGATCTCCAGAAGTTCAGGTTGCCGTTCTTACCCAGAGACTTGAGAAGCTGAACAAGCATTTTGAAAATCACAAACTCGATGTTCATTCTCGACGAGGTCTTCTTCGAATCGTATCAAAGAGAAAACGTCTACTTGGATATTTGAAAAAAGAGAATATTACTCGATACCGTGCGCTCATCTCTGAGCTCGGACTTCGAAAGTAACAGTTTCGTCATCCTCGCGGCATTATGCGAATGGATCGACTCTTTAAACCTCGAATTTTTAGTGTTCAATGGCCCTTTCAATGGAGGAGAGGTTCTCTGCTGCAGGGCGAATTTCGTACATTT
>JAGRAT010000702.1 GCA_020434495.1 Bdellovibrionales bacterium
GCCGCGCTAATGAGTATTGGATGCACTACCTCACAACGCGTAAGCGCATCTCGATTACAGTGAATGAACTCAACCAAGTAGTGCTCACCAATCTTATGAATTTCCATATAAATCCTGTTATCCAGTGTATAAACCAAGCCAAAAAGAATTTACATTTTCAGCATAGAGATATCCGACAACACATGCGCAAAGAATGAACACTTGCGCTGCACAGAGCCTGGACGAGAACCTCTGAGACTCCCCCTGAGTACGTAGTCCGATAAGCCCCACCCCGACAAAGGCGTTGAAAGCTGCGACAAGAAATGTTGAAGCAAACAGCCCGAGACTCGGATATAGATAGAATGCAAAGAGCAGCGTCCCAGCGAACCCACCAAGATAATCGATACCAAGGATGATATTTCGGTGCGATCCACGTATCTGCTTACTCACGGCGAAAAGTAGCGGGAGCTCCAACCCCGTGAGCACACCAATCACAACAATGAGAGCGTGCGCTACGAAGCTGAAGAGAATACCTTCTATCCCAAGTGCATGGATAAAGAAGAGCAAACTCAAACTTAAACTCCCCAAGACCGAAAGAAGCAGCTCAACTGTCTGCAGTGATAGAAGAGGCTGTTCGAGAATCCGCTTTTTCGCAAACAACGCCCCAATACCCATGGACATCATGTAGAGACCAATGGTTACGCTATACCGCAGGACGGTATTCCCGAGGAATGCTGACAAAGTTTGGCCAAGTAGTAACTCGTACGCGATACTACAGAGCGCCAAAGTAAACGCCATGAATGAAAACATGTCTCACCTGTAAGGTGGTTAATCTATTTTAGTTAGATAGAGAGACGACTACTGATTGATCGAGAACGGGGGCGGACG
>JAGRAT010000703.1 GCA_020434495.1 Bdellovibrionales bacterium
CTCAGTGTCGTCTTTTGTTAGTGGGTTTTTCCCTGCTGGCTTAACACCACCTGAGATTTTGAACGCAGGGGGCTTTCCTGCAACGATATAAAGATCTGATGAGTCATGTTGCTTCATGAATTGAAGCAGTTGTTCCATGTTGAACATAGGAGGGCCCCTTAGCCTCAAGAGTTAATGAAAACTGCAAGATTTGGTTTCAAATAGCGAAGAGAAGGGTCGAGCGATCTGCGGACTCGCTTGAGCGATTTGAAACGAAAAGCCGCTGGTGGGAAAAATTCGTACGGAAAGTTACAGGGCTTAGGCGAGGGAAAATATTACTTTTTCACCACTTTCGTCCGTCTTTACCTTGCCTTCCGCTATCAACTCCTTGAGAGCATCGAGAATTTCCAGCTGAGTCCCTCGAACTGGATTGCGTTCTTCCTCTTCGTGCACCACTTGAAGATTTTCAAGATAAAGTCCATCAGAAGCTTCAGCATGGGAGAGTGCTGATAAGATGTCTGATTTTGTAATTTGTTTATTTTCATCACTCATGATGAGAAACCTTGTTAATGTACCGTTGGTATCCTTATAGTCCTTGGTTTAGGACAAAGTGGCAATCCGTAGGATTAACGCTGTCTTTATTTTTCACGAATTTGCTTCGCACAATTTCATTACGTTGCATATGGCAGTAGCAGGTGCCCAGCAAGCTGAATCTCCAATCTCTACCAAGGGAAGAATCCCAGGGGACGAGGTGTCTCAACAGAGAGCCGCATTCTTCGCTCTTCCGCTAGTCATTACCGGATTCTCAGCACTCTCTTATGAGATGAGCTTGCGGCTTCTTTTAAGTGCCGTACTTGGCAGTAATGTCTATTAAACACTGGTAG
>JAGRAT010000704.1 GCA_020434495.1 Bdellovibrionales bacterium
TTGGATCGAATATCGCGTCCTTACAGGCGCAGCGTCGATTGTCGATTGCGACAGGCGCATTAACCCAAACCTTCGAGCGACTCAGTTCGGGTCAACGTATCAACAAAGCGAGTGATGACGCAGCGGGACTGGCGATTGCCGATTCCCTCCGCGCCGATCAACGTGTTGCAACGGTGGCAATCCGAAACGCGAACGATGGTATCTCATCTATTGCGATTGCTGACTCGGCCCTTGCAGAGATTGGGGGTGTGCTTTCTCGTTTGGCTGAACTCTCTGAGCAATCAGCGAACGGGGTGTTTTCGACAGTACAACGCTCTGCGCTTTCAAACGAATTCGTGGCGTTGGCCTCGGAGATCGAGCGAATCGCCGTTACTACGGAGTTCAACGGAGTGACTCTCCTTTCGGGGAATACGACTCTAACACTCCAGGTAGGATTTGATTCGAAGTCAACTTCCCAAATCTCCTATACAGGGGTGCAGGGAACTCTCGCGTCTCTCGGTTTGGCAGGAGCGAATTCCTCGGCATTATCATACTCAATCAACGCGGCTTCCGCAGAGCTTGGTCAGTCTGCATCGCGACTTGCGCTTGATGCGGTAAACAATGCAATTCAATCACTTGCAACTACTCGAGGTACACTTGGTGCTACGGAATCACGACTCCGAGTATCCATCAACAACCTCTCTGTTGCCCGTGAGAACTTCGCTGCTGCGGAAAGCCGAATCCGTGACGTCGATGTTGCGGCCGAGGCTGCAGAGTTAACTCGACTCA
>JAGRAT010000705.1 GCA_020434495.1 Bdellovibrionales bacterium
GCTCCTGCCTACGAATTGCTCCCCACCCAAAGGGATGGACCATTCTCTCGGATACTGAAGTTATTCCCGGGAGCTTCTTTGATGAGAAGTCAGACGCCATTGAACGAGCTCGATCGGATGCGCAGTTTAGCGAGTTGGCGCTTTGTATCCATGATGATCAAGGGCACATCACTGATACCGTTTGCCCATTTAGAAATTACTGAACCCGTATGGATGAGAGACCCACTGGGCCAAGACTTCTCACTACTACTTTTACTTTCTGGGAAGCCCTCGGAAGGTAGCATCAGAGGATCGGCCGTTTCCAACGATTTTCAAAGAGCCACAGAGATTCTTCCTCTTAGTGTTATCTGCGGTAACAGTGAACGCTGCTGTCCCGTTGACTACTTGTGAGAATGGGAAAGCATCGGGTTCGGTAGATTGACACTTCTTCTTCGCATCGTGTGAATAGTTGAACAGGAACTGGGTTGTCTGATCCGCTCCCTCATACTCAAAGTTCACTTTCCAGCTGCGAACCTTTTTCTTAGATTTCTTGCTCTTCTTCCCTCCCCCCTTTAGAGCAACCAGCTTTGGCTTTCCGATTCGGACCTGTTGAGCGGTGGTCGCCTTCAAGGCCTTGGCCGTATCAAGAATCTTCGAAAAGACAGAGAACTCACTTGAGCTAGCACAGACCTGCTTCTTCGTGATGCCATTCGCCAATGTGACAGTAGTGTAGGTCACAGGGAGAAACTCCAACACATTTGTGACTGAATTGATATGTGCAATTTTC
>JAGRAT010000706.1 GCA_020434495.1 Bdellovibrionales bacterium
TGACGATGCGCTCATCGCCTGGCTAAAATACCTCGCCACCGGCACTTCGATTCCCGAAATCTCCTGGTCGCGAAAAGGCAATGTCATTATAGCCCAATGTTCCAAACGCCCCTTGGAGTTATACCGTTGGAGCGCATGTGAGCCGGAATCAGAGTTCAAGACGGCAAAATGGGATATGGAAATGATAGATCCCTCCAATTTCGAATCGCGCGTGGAACTAAAGCTCCCGCATGTCGAGGGTAAGCATTGTGCGAGTTTTTTTGAGATGAAATTTTCAGCCGATCTTCCGCCTCTAACACTCACCACTGACGTTTTCATAACAGAACCAATAAGTTGAAAGGACGCACTCCCTCGCGGGGAGTGAAAGCGGAAGGCTAAGAAATATCTGCATTTTGCACTAATCGCGTCACAACTTAGCGCCAGATTCGATAGCTCACCTCTTATTGTATCGAAATTTCTATGTGGCCGGAATTTCAGAGATTTAGAGTCCGGCCTTAGGAAAGGAAGATTCTTCCTACAAGGAGTGTAGTTCATCGTGAGCAGTATCAGCGGCGTTGGAAGTTCAGGGATTTCCTCATCGTCGTCAAACGGAATTCAAGTTCGCCAGGCAAGCGGCTTTGGTGTAAACGGTAGAATCACCGTTGGTCAAGACTCTTTCACCTTCAGTCAACTTCGAGATCGTGGAGGTGACAGCACTTCTCTTCTTCGACTGAATTACGCCCTTGGAACTCTCGCCACTGCACAAGACAAACTCGGG
>JAGRAT010000707.1 GCA_020434495.1 Bdellovibrionales bacterium
TAGCTACTTTGTGCAAAAAAAAACGGCTTCGGGAAATCCAGTGAACTGTTTTCCCAAAGCCGCCAGAGAAAGTAGCGAGGCACTAAATTTAGTACCCAGATTAACTCAGGGTGCTTCTCTTTCCTCATTTTTTGGTGCAGTGCACCATGCCGAACACGATGTCCACGTGTACGTTCATGTTCAGCATCGCAGCCCGGAGTCCGCCTCTCAGTGCGGAACACCGGAGCTGCTTTGCAAATTTAAACTTCTGATTACTACTTTAATCGCGCTTACTACCCTAAGGATCATTATCCTAAGAGTGAAAGTGCCAAACTTGGCTGCTGGTTTGCCTGAGCAAGCACAGCGGCACCAGCCTGCTGTAGAATTCCGAGTCTTGTCAGCTCGGCAGCTTCACCAGCAACGTCAACGTCGCGGATTCGGCTTTCAGCAGCTGCGAAGTTCTCGCGGGCAACAGCCAGGTTGGTGATCGCAACTTTAAGCCGCGATTCAGTAGCACCAAGGACACCTCGGTTTGATGCAAGGGACTGAATAGCAGAGTTGACTGCATCCAGGGCTAGTCTTGCAGCAGATTGAGCGCCATCGGTAGATGATGCATTAATCGAGAAGGCCAAAGCAGAGCTGTTTGCATTAGCAAGCCCTAGAGCTGCCAATGTACCCTGTACGCCGTTAAACCCGATTTGAGCAGTTGATTGTGAGTCGAAACCAACTTGGAAAATAAGTTGGCTAGAACCAGAAAG
>JAGRAT010000708.1 GCA_020434495.1 Bdellovibrionales bacterium
TCCCTCCAGCGTGCTGGCCAGGTCTCCAAGGGATCGGGTTCCGGAAGTGCTCGAGCAAGGGACATGGCATCAATTAAAGGAGAAATCAATCTCGCCAGGGTCTCTGCTCGGGATGGTAAATGTAGGTCGTTAATTCCGTCCGTTAAGCCAGTTCGCTCGCATTGAACCGCCAGGAAAGTCTCTCCTACGGCATCCAGCAATTCGTTTGCATCCTTTGCATGTTCTGGAGCCAACTGAGCCAGCCGTCGCAGATCGGCAAGGTGTGCTTTTTCGGGATCAACTATTCCAAAACATTATCACGAGGAAGAATCTTAAGCAAAGTAACGACTACGAGTACTGGGGCAAATTCGCGCCAGCGGATTCGTCTCCAGTACCTTGATTTGTTATCCTCTCGGGATCACCACCATTTTCCAAGTAAAAAGTGATTCCCTCATCGATTCGCGGAAAGCAATGCGCTACCCGCTCTTTCAGGCGTGGCCCCAGCAGCTCAGTCGCGGTAGTCACATCAACGAATCGGAACTCGGTCAACTCGTCTTCTGCCAATTCAATGAGCGCGATGTCTTCTTCGGTAAGTCGAGGGCCAACAAAGAGAAATTGAACAGAGTCCGTTCGAAGTAGCCTTGATGGATAAGGGACTTCGGTCGCGTCCTACGCGCGTGAAACACGACCCGTGCCATCTCGTCCCAGCTACAACCGCGCCTCATATCAACGCTATCGGCTTCGCCGATGCCTCAC
>JAGRAT010000070.1 GCA_020434495.1 Bdellovibrionales bacterium
ACAACAAATACTGCCCGTAGAATCAGCCAAAAGCGATCAGCTTTCGACGACGAGACCGGGAATTTCATTTGCGGGCAATATAACACCCGTTTCACAACAAAAATCTCCTCTCCTAAAAGAAACTCCTATCCAAACTTGGGAGCATCTCGGGAAAAGCATTCTCTACGCGATAGCCGGGGATGATATTCAGAGCTACTTTGGATTTCGCCCCTCGATTTCGATTGTGAAGAGCCCCCTCCCAATGGCCTCGATTGGAGAATCTGGCAGAATCATCTTCTCAAGTGGCTTGCTCAGTATGCTTACGAGCCAAGAGGAGTTTGCCTTTGTCATATCACACGAAATCGCTCATCAGCTCCTCGGACACCACTCTGGTACCGGCCATCAATGGAGCCTTGAGGAGGAATCCAAGGCGGATGAGTTGGCGCTGAGACTACTTGAAGTTGGAGGCTATAGGAGTGCGGGTGCCATTAGCATTCTTGAGAAACTGGAAAGGTTCGGGGCCGATGCTGGACTTGCGCTAGACGCCCTACACCCCACCCTCTCAGCTAGGCGATTGCGACTGTCGGAGCTCCTCATCACTCAAGCCACCATGGGCTCCCCTCTCCATTTATGATTTCAATACGTTATAATTGCATTCGAAAAAATTGCTCTGTACTAGAAAAAACACTGATGAAGCGATTAAGCAATTCAAACAAGCTGCCGATGCCACCTAATACAGCAGTGAAATCAAGGAATACGGTTTTCTGAACAGGCGAGTTATATGAGCGATAAAGACGGAGAACTCACTCTTACCCCCAAGGAGCGCGGAGCAGCTACAGTTCTTATTGTAGAAACAGATAGAAATGAGCGGCAGAATATGCGAAGTACCCTGAAAACCCTTGGGTTTGGGGGTGTTACTGATGTTCCAAACCACGCCTCGGCGTTGGAAAAAATTCGGGAAAGACCAGTTACTCACATTGTTTTCGATGCAAAGAAAACAAACATGCCTCCATCTGACTTCGTGAGTCAGGTCCTGGATCTCGATCCAAACATCATCATGATCCCATCTTCATTTGAGCCAAGCGTGGATGATGTATTTGACCTACTCTGCTTGGGTGCCCGTGGCTACCTTGTAAAGCCGTTTACGGTCGATACTGTTGATGCTGCGATTATAGGTGCAACGAAAGGAGAGCCTATCGCTGAATCGGTAAAGCAGGCGAAAGATAGAAACGAAGCTCTTGTAGCCATCATGATGTCAAGCCTTGATAAGTGCGCCACAGTAATGAGGCAGGCAAAACAGTTTGAGACAGCCGAAAGGGAAGTTCCCAAGGCTCGTAGGGGATTTCAAGTTGCCGCCGATCTCGCCGCTACATTTGCGAAGGGCGGAGAAGACGGTCTAATAGAAGCTCTTCAAAAGTTCTGCATTGAACGCTCGAAAGGGCCAGCAACTCGTCTTGGTCGTCTTCGAAAGCGACTAAAAACGAACCGAAAAGAAGAACCAGCACAAGCGTAAGGACTTTTCCCGTTCACTTTCAACGAGCGGAGAACATCACCCACCAATAGGCCATCTCGCTTGATTCGGATCTGGAGGAACCCAGGTATCTGGATCGTATGGATCAAAACCCGGCCACGGAAAGGTGCTCGGGTCACCAGGCTCTACTCCCGGCGGCCATGAAGAGGGCCAGGTTGATGGATCCGAAGGATTAATTCCAAATGGGTTTGACGGGCCGGCAGGAGGAGGACAGATGGTGAATTCACAGTTCCCTCCACTTGAGGACATCGCAGTTTGAGTCCCTCCAGCTTGCGCCAGCTGCACTTCTGTAAAGGTATCTGAGACCCCTTGCCCCAGAAGAGCGGCTGCTAAAACAGAAGCAAGCACACCACCTACTAAAGTTGTGAGATATTCGGGAATAGCAGCTCCGGACTCGTTTCGCCCGAGCTCTTTTCGAACGGAAGACTTCACACCAACCCCCTTTTGGATCCGCCAGGTCTTATGTCCTTCAGGACAATTAACCCACCACCATCAAGTGATCAGGGATTATCCAGATATTGCTTCACCTACTTCCTACTAAAAGCGGAAGCACTGCGTATTATTCCTATGAAAAGGGTCCGTCCCCAGAGAGATGCTCTTTAACGGCTAACCGGCCGCCCCAACCTGGAAGCTTGTAGTCTCAAGCTCTTGAGCGAGTGCGGTGTAAGAACGAGCAACAAGCAACTTCTTCGCAGACTCATTCAATTCATAAGGAGCAGGCTCAGAAGAAGTGCCATCACCACCAGTAGAAACTGGACTTTCTCGCTCCTCCGGATAGGCGAGGCCACGATATGATTTAACAATCTCGCCAAGAGCAGGTCGAGTTGTGTAACCCGCATTCATGATCAACGCCTGCATCTCATCACTAATCAATTGAGAAGCGTTCTTCACCTGAGCTTCCGATTCTGCATTCACGAACTCATCAAAGCTGCTCACAATCTTCAAAAGTCGCTCTCTTGTTTCTGAAGAAGCTTTTGATTCGGTTATTCCCCGCTCGTAGCGCTGCTTTGCAATCTGAAAGACCTCATCAAGTGTCTTTGTTTCTCCTCGTGGGGCACAGCCAACAAACACGAACAGCCCAACCGTTGCGAACAGAAAGAAGAAGACTGTTTTTAAACTGACGCGTGAGCTCAAAAGACTCATATCACCCCCAAAGGTACTCTATGTACTACAGACAATTAACACACGGGATGTTGCCCTATCTCTTCACCAGGATTCAACCCCGCAAAACTCTTCTCCCGCGAGAAACCTTAAACACCCCCCATTCTCAGCTGCTGACAGCTAGCGCTGGGATAGGTCCTGAGCTCCATTGCCGTTCTGGGCACCCTTAGCGGAGCGCTCAGAGGTTCGACGATCCTCATCAGAGAGCACCAGACTGATGAGCTCTCCACGCTCATTTACCGGCGGGGCCCCAGGGAAGAACAAGGTAAAACAGGTTCCCTTGCCAAGTTCGCTCTCGACCTGGATAGAGCCACCATGCGCATCCACGATACTTTTCACAACAAAAAGGCCCAACCCGGTGCCAGACACCTCTTGGTGTTTCTCCAATCGCGCATATCGATTAAAGATACGGCTCAGTTCTGCCGCCTCAATTCCCGCTCCGGTATCTGTTACCTTTACTGTTACATTCTTCTCCTCGTCGCCTTCGACAACGACAGAGACAGCTCCACCAGCAGGAGTAAATTTCAGTGCGTTGCTGAGCAAGTTTCCGAGCACTCGCAGGAAGCCCATCTTATCGACTTCTCCCAATTGGCCTTCAGGTATCTGGAAGCTGAGCTGAATCTTCCGCGTCTCAGCGATTGTCATATAACTCGCTTCAATCTCCTCAAAGAGGTTTCTCAGCGGATGACTTGCCGGTTTCAGGACAAGACTGCCATCCTCAATTCGACGAGCGCTCAAAAATTCATCGATCAAATTTACGACCCCATGAGCCGCCGACTGCACCCGGAGGAGAATCTGGGAGGCCTTATCCTGGCCCTGCACAAGATCGCTAACGAGTTCTGTGCCGGTAATAATCGCACCCATTGGACCCTTAAGATCATGTGTAGTAGTGGAGAGAAGCTCTCGCTGGAATCGCTCTCTTCGCTTCATCTCCGTAATATCCCTCACCCATGCAACGAGCTCGTCATTACCTCCAATTTTATGGAGCGCAGTGTCCTGTAACCCTGTAAGGGTAAGGCCATAAGCTCTAAAATCCGGGCCTGGAAGGACGATCTCTGTATTCCAGACCATTGAACTTGAAAGCTCTTCCAATTTGGTCTGCATCTGTTTTCGGAGCGCTTCTGGTTGTGTCACCTCATCTGTCACGACCGACAGCAGTTGCTCGCCATCACCACCACACCTTTTTGCAAACAACTGAAACGCTCTATTGCAGTAGCGAATTCCCCCACTTCGGTTTACAAGGGCCAGTCCATCATCACTATTTTCAATTGCGATAAGGAGTTTTTTCCTCTCTTCTTCAACTTCCAAAGCGCTAAAGACACGTGAGAGCGAGAGACGAAGCAGCTCCCGAAAATCGGTATCAAAGCTCTTCAAGATAAAGTCCTTTGCTCCGAACCGCATCGCAGAGACTACATTTTCGATCCTCGTGGTAACGGTCAGAACGACCACGGGAACTTCAGATTGAATCTCTTGGAACTCTTTTACATGGGTAACTCCGTCGGAGTCCGGCAAGCTCAGATCCGTTACGACGAGGTCGAATCGCTCCCCTTTCAGGTGATCCCGAGCACTCGCCACCGTTCTCGCGAGTTCCAAGTTTTCAACGAGCGGTTCAATCGCCTTTTGAATGAGCAAGCTATGACTCGGGTCATCCTCGACCAATAGGACCCGACGAAAGAGTGGCTCCGAAGGTTCTATCCCCCCTGAAGCTTTAGAATTATTCATATTGTGACCTTGCCCCTCACTTCAACAGTTTCTTCTTGGGCGGTTTGACCATTGTTCCATGATCACTCTACTATATGCCACGCATGATAAAACCGGATTTTTGGATACATGAGTTTGGCGCTTCCGGGGGCATTGAACCCTTTAATCCGGAGCAGGTAAACCCAGCGAGCTATGATGTGACGCTTGGGAACCATTGGATCTGTCCTACCCGCGACCCGGAAGAGACCAGAGCAGATCATTTCACCCTCTTCCCTGGCGAGGTAATCCTCGCGACCACCGCGGAGGTCATTAAGCTACCAAGAAATGTTGTCTGCGATTTAAAGCTGAAGAGCTCTCTTGGGCGTTTATGGCTGAATCATAGTTTGAGTGGGTGGATAGATTGTAATTTTCAAGGGCAAGTCACCCTGGAACTTCAGAACCTCGGCCCGTATCCAAGGGAACTCACCGCTGGAATGCCGGTCGCCCAGCTCGTCTTCCTCACGATGGAAGCCGAGCCAAAAGTGGCATACGGAGAAGGTGGAAAAGGGCACTATCAAGGGCAGAAGGGAGCTACCGCAGCTTGGAATGAAGAGCTTTTCCCAAAGGTACTAGCCCCGAAATCAGGTTCAAAACATTAGAACTGACAGATATAATTGGTCGAATAGGCTGAATTTGGCCTTCAGTTGATTTCAGATGGAGAACTCTATAGACTTCTTATCTGATTTTTAGCAGGGCATAGAAGAGAAATGGCAAATCACAAGTCAGCACTGAAGCGGATTAGGCAGAACGAAAAAACTCGAGACGGTAATCGATTTGTCCGAGCAACGGTACGTTCCGCCATCAAAAAGACCCGCGCAGCTATCCAGGCGAAGGACAAAGAACAAGCTACCACCCTTTTCGCGGAAGCAGAAAAGGCAATTCAGAAAGCAGCTGGCGCTGGGCTCTACCATAAAAACAACGCGAGCCGTAAGGTTTCTCGACTTGCCCAGGCAGTTCAGGCTATCTCTTAAATAGCGGCAATCTCCTAAATAGCACCTATCTCTTTAGAGTGGGCCATCTGTTTAAAGTGGGCTATCTCTAGGATGAGCACTCTTAGGAAGCGCCACCCAGTGAGCGCGGGCGGAAAAACCAAAACAGGGATCGTGTGATTCTATAGCAATACCCGATTGCCTCTGCCACTTCGGCGTAGAACCCTACAAATTTAAGCCCCAACCCAAAAGGCATTAAGTGCGGGGACAGAAGCCTTTCCCGTAGCGTCTCAATCCTCATAATTAATGCAATAAAATTGCATAGTCCTCGAATTGCAGTATCGTTGAGTTCAGATATGCGGCTACTCCTCCCAACTCAGCAACGATCCTATCCAAAGAGTGACAAGTGATTGAGCACAAGCCAAAACTCTCCAACGCAGACAGTACAAGAGCGTCCGATTCCACTGTTCATGAAGGAATGACCGTGCTGAGAGAAGTGCGATTTAGCAAGGAACTACACGACAGGAGAAAGGGATACCTTGCGTTTGAAGCTCTTACCCACTTAGCCGAAGGACTTTGTCGGCACTTTGAGTTGAAGGATCATGATAGCGCAACCGATCTCGCTTCTGACGTATTGCGCAAAGTAGCGGGAGTCGGGACGAAACAACTAGAGTTCGATGAGGCCAAATTTGGGAGAAGAACCCCCAAATCGCAAGGATGCCTGCCCTACTTTTCAACATGCCTCTACAATGGAGCGCATAGGATGCGCATAAGACAGGACAATCAGCGAACAGAGCCCTTGAATCCTCACTCAAGAGCGAGACCTTTTTCAACCCCATCAACTTTAGAACTCATCGTTGCGAAGGAGGACAGACGAGCGCTAGAGCGCGGACTCGGGGATAAACATCTCACACAAGAGATGATTCTTTCCCTGTTGAGTGAAAGACAAAGTTCACTGGGAAGCATGGCCAAAAGGCTAAAATTGGATATCTCGGGACCAATCCAGAGAATCTTCGAATACTATGATCAAGATTATTTCCGAACCTTTGAATCTCTCCGATTGGTAGTTGAAGAGAGTTTCTCCCAACTAACCAAGCAGCAACAAATTTATTTCCAAGAAACATTCAAAGCGAAAGGAGGAGACCTCAGGCGATACCTCAAAGCGATGCATAAGGCGGGATTTAGCACAAAAGCAGAGAGTCTTGCGACTTACGGACATAGGGCTAGAAGCTCACTGGTAACAAAAGTGCATAAAGCGCTGCTTGAGGAAGAAAGCTGTGCACAAAATCAGCAAGAGTTCGAGGTAAAAGCCAAAGATATCCTGCGAGATATTCGCGAAGCGGTCAGGAAATCGGCAAAAACGCAACGGTAGGTTACCAACTCGCGGCTCGAGCTACTCCCCTGGCTTTATGAACATCACAATATCCGTTTCGAGGTCTCCGTAAAAGCTCACGAGATATCCGGGCTCACCCGTTTCCATTCGATGGAGAAGCACCGCCAAAAGGACCCCTTCCGTTCGCTTCGTATTGTAATCATCAATCAGCATTACCCCACCAGGAGCGAGCATTGCCCAGGCATTAGATATATCTCGCTCAGCGACAAGGTATTGATGGCCACCATCAACAATGACCAGATCCATCTTTCCCTCTAGGGGGCCGGGTTGAAACCTCATAGAGTCACCAATAAGGCGAATGACACGATCTTCATACTCTTCCGAGACATAGATTCCCATCTCTTCCTTGGAATGTTTTACATAACTGCGATTGGTTTTATCGACCCGAAGAGCTGCAGAATCAAACTCATCTGGAGGGAGATCGAGAGTAAACATAACCGCTTCTTCTGGAGCCACCTGCATTATTCGATCGGTGAGAATGCCCTGATGGGTACCAAACTCAAAGATTGCTCTCGGCTTAAGCGCCGTTACAACGCTTTGCACAAGAGCAACATCCTTAGGATCCATCGTACCGTAAACAAAATCAGCTCGGCGTTTATCAGAGAAACGCCACTCTTCAAGCTCTCGAATCTGCTCTGAACTTGGAGGTTCGAATCCTGAAATCATCCGCGGCAAATGCTGTGAGGCTGAACAATTAAAGGTGCCATCGTAATCTTCCTCATAGAATGGAAGACATTCTTCACCGGGGATCGCCTTTGCTTTTACACACGCACGGTTTGCGACCAGAGCTCCAACGATAGACTCAATGTGCCGGCACTCTTCTTGGTCAACACCAATGTCGATTCTCCTGAGATCAAGAGCATCCTTCAGCTGTCGTGTAAGAAGTTTTGTTAAGGCTTTTCTATTGAGAGATGGTGAATCCGATTGAAATGCTCTTGTGCCCTCGAATGAGTTACCCGTGTTCCGCTCGTTCCTTTCCGGTCCTGCCATTTGCGCCCCCTGTGTCTATTGACATCAAATAAGGCCACAAAACCACACCACCAAGACGGGTTATTCATGATTAAGAGAAACATGTAACATCTAGAGTAGTCAGGGAGGCTCAAGGGCCGCAGGAATCTCTATTGAGCTCCTGAAATTACTTCGTTCACCCCCCGGGGTGACACATCAGTCTATTCGGCCACACCGATCATTTATTTCATAGCAGACTGCCCCGATACGCAGCAAGAACACTGTCGGCAAACTCCCACATGATTTGGTCATTCTATAGTGGTGCCGGTCCCCTAAACTATCCGGATTAGCAAGCCCGGTATAACTTAATCTTTCGATCAATTGGCCACTGACCGTGATAGCTTCACCTTGTCTTGCCCCATTGTGAGAAAGAAAGACTGGCCTGCCACCATGATCAGATAGCTTATAGACGTTACCAACCTTATATCCGTCTCTCGGGTCCACAATCCGGGAGCAACTCGCCGTGATGTCTGCTCCCCCTGCGCCACAACTCTCAGAGCGAAGCAGGGACCGAATCTGAGAGCCGACTTCAGCAACAATCTCCGAGCCGACCAACTTGCGCACGCTGATCCAGGATCTTCTTGTCTTCTTAAGAGCTCTCTCCCTCTCATATTGTAGATCTTTATTACAAGATTTCTGAGCAATGTTATTGAGAATTTCATCCACAGTGAACGAGTCTTCCTGACCGCAGGAAAGATCATTCGCACTAGTAAAACTACATTGTTCTCGCAATGCCTGATTTGCGACTTGTCGCACGGTTCTCACAAATGAACCTGAAAGAGACGTACGAAGTCGAGAGATGCGCTTGCTTGCCTTACTAACACAACGCATCTGAGCTTTAGGGGCACTCTTGGCGCAACAGTCCTCCACAATCGCCTGTCCAAGGCGATCAGCAGAGAGCTGTGAAGTTACTAGACACTCCTGCCCATGAGATTCATGTGGCAAAACAAAAAGCGAGACGAATGACAGCGTTACTATAAAAATGACAAGCTTACTCATTCAGGGACTCCTTTCACCTATTTGTACACTCCGATAAGTATGCATGGTGATGCCTTAAGGTTGGATCCCAGAAAAAACAAAAGAAAAGATTTGAGTTTCTCTATCGGCTTTCGCGACCAAGCTGCCGCGACAAGTATTTCCCTCACGAACAGAAAGACTCGATAAAGCATGAATGATGCAATTACGAAGCGGCTCTCCAAGATCGCAAACGGGCCTCTCCCGGAGAGAAAACGATCGGAACCAGGCTCTGCCCAATAGGAATAGCCCCAAAGGACAAGAGTTCTATTCCCCGGGCACGTCACACCACCGAGCGTAGCATTTCCTCAGATCAACTCTTGAAGATGTAACTCCCTCCTGAAACAGGATCTTACCGGCTCTGATTCGGCGTCTTGATTCAAGAGGTGGCGTCAGCTCCCTTTCGATAGAGCACACTACAGATGTTACCTGCTTTTCTCCTTCACTTTGGTGCGAGCAGAACAAAGAGCGATAAAGTCCCGTAAGCTGTAGAAGCTCCTGATTGCCCTCACGCACCTTGCGAAGAAGTCGGAGAAGTATCTGGCGCATTCGGTAATTTGGAATATCAGAGGAGAGAACAAGCTGTGTATCGCGTCGAGCCTCCGAAACACTGGGGACGGCTTTCAAACTTGCATCAAAAATACTTAAAAAACTGCTTTGATGAGATTCCTCTGTGAGATATCGGAAGCATTCTGCAAGTTCAGCAAGGTCATTCATCTTCATGGAACTGCGATTAGTACCGAAGAGAACAAGCAAACGCGCTAGAGATTCGAGTACAGCCGATCGCCTCCTTCCTCTGCGGGCTGACTCATCAGGTTCGCTCCCTCGAATTGTATCGGGACAAAGGGAAGACCTTAGGGGCGGGGACTCCATTTGACCCGCGTTCAAAGGCAGCGTCTTCATAACGAAATCTCCTATAACAGGAATGACGTTCTTAATGGTATTATGTGCCCAATGCAATATGAGGAAAAATAGAAAATTAAAAACAAATCAATAGCTATTCTCAATACAAATAAACTCGTCCTTTCCAATATGCACCTCCATTTTTAGCGCAGAAGTGCAAAAACACTTGTCGGAGTGGCACTCACGTTATAGATAGTAATAATCTAATTATTATTAAGATTAGTTCAATCTTTTGAAACAACATCAAGCGAATGGCACCCGGAATGAACACCCTGCTCAATTACCATCACTTCTACTACTTTTGGGTCATTGCACAGGAGGGCTCCATCGCTGCTGCTTCTAAGAAACTTCGCCTTGCCCAACCGACACTCTCTACTCAACTGAAACAACTGGAGGATAGCCTGCAGGTGAACCTCTTCGAAAGAAAGAACCGACAACTTGTTCTCACTGACAGCGGAAGAACGGCCTTGGAGTATGCTAACGAAATATTCTCCCTTGGGAGGGAGTTTCTAGCGACTCTTCAAGGGTGGCATCCATCATCTCGTCCGACTATCTCTATCGGTGTCATCGATGTATTTCCAAAACTCCTCACCTACAAGGTTCTGGAGCCACTCACAAATTCTGGATTAGACGTTCTCATTTGCTGCATTGAGGGAAAACGCAGAGACCTTCTCACGCAACTAGCAACACACGAGCTAGATATCGTCCTTTCCGATGCTCCCGTTCCTTCCGACATGTTAATACAAGCCTTCAGCCATCACCTGGGAGATTCTGGGACACTAGTATGCGGCACACGGGCCATGGCACTGAAGGCGAGAAAGAAATTCCCGACGAGCCTGGCGGACTTCCCGCTTATTCTACCAACTCGGAATACCATGTTTCGCAGAGAGATAGATACCTGGATGGAAAAAGTAGGAATAATGCCCAACATAAAGGCAGAGGTGGAAGATAGCGCTCTCATGAAAGTGTTCGCTCAGCACAAGACGGGTCTAGTATTTCTTCCGGAAACGATTGCGAAAGAAGCAACGAAAAGCTTTGAACTTACGCCAGTAGGAGCACTGCCCGAAATTCGAGAAAACTACTATCTGATTTCATTAGAGAAGAAACTCAAAAACCCGCTGGCCACTCTGGTCTCCGACAATGCCCATGAGAGATTATTCCAATAGAAATCTATGCCCTCACCAGCAGTGTCAGCGTTAATTTATAGGTGTTACCATTTTACGGGTCATTGCTATTTCGGGGAGATAGCGCTGCTTCATTGAGCGGGACACCCCGTCATGAAAACTTGAGGCTCCGTCAGAGCCCGGCCATTGAAATCTATCCGTATTTAATTCAAACGCTCGAGAGCCATCACAAGCCGCCCACTTTTCGACTTTATCTCAATTAAGCGTCTTCTGTCTCTCTCAACAAGATCCTCCAAGGCTTCCGCACTAGCCTTGACTTTGTACCTGTCGTATCTTTCTTCAGTGAACCGACTGTTCCGGCCAGGAATCTCGGGAACGGTAGTTACTTTTTTACGGCCACTTAAACTCATTATTGCCTCCTTAAAAAATAGGGGTGCGGATCCAGGGTCCGCACCCAGTAGTTTATAAGAAGTGTGTCACGTCCCCGCGGAGCCGAGCCGAGCCTCCTGTGTGATTCTTAATCTCTTGCGAGTCGTCTTCCCTCCTTCTTTTCAGGTGCCGCGGCTAGCTACTCGCCGGGAGCGCAACCTTACCTGACTCGGGTAAAGTCAGAGTTCAATTCAGATCCTTTATCTCAATTTTTCTGGCCTGCCTTTCCGGCTGTTTCTTCACCTCGATGGTGAGCACTCCATCCTTGAGATGCGCTTCGATCTCCTCGCCGGAGGCAGCTTCGGGTAAGCTCACCGTTCGAATTGTTGAACCGAACCAACGACCTCTGTGAAGATACTTTGCCTCTTCTTGAGTTGATGGTGCCTTACGTTCAATTTGGATCGAAAGCGAGTTGTCCTCAAAGGAGATATCGATATTTTCGCGGCGTATCCCGGCCACTTCCATCTGTAATGTGTATCGGTCTGAGTATTCCGCCACATCGAGAGGAAAGAACTTAAGATGAGTAGCCCCGTTCGATCCTCCATTGAGGTTCCTCACAACCTGCTCAAAAGGCCAGTCCTCTAGAAGTAATGACGGCAACACACTCCCGCTAACTGTTCTCAATGCTGGTAACATTTCTATTCCTCCAACTAAACAATAGTCATCACAAAACTCAGCCTGCTCAAAGACGCCAGTAGCCATTAACTAACCACAGTGGCCATTAACCACAGTGGCCGTTAATCAGAACAAACTGAAGACATACTTTTATTTGGAGAACTGCCGACCAAGAATGAGTCGATAGCGGGTATGGTTGAACTTCTATGAGAACTTCAACAAAGCTCTTACGCTGCTAATCCCCACCAAAATCAACAGTTCTACCTCATCTCTTCGAGCCCTTTCATCGGCTCAAACTGCTTCCCAGCTCACCTACAAAAGATAACGCAAGGAAAACAAAGTATGGCTGTCAATAAGCGCATCACCCCTCGATAGAGGCATAAACCCCTAAACGATTGATAACACACTGTGAAAATCAACAAGGCGATAACTTCGCCTCTCTTGCTTTTTAGCTAAACATCACTCGAATTGTTTTCAAGGAGCTGAGATGATTTTTTTTGAATTCATTCAAAAATTATCAGCGCTGCTTCTCAAAAGGTATCTCTTACAAGAATCTCTTGTACTGGAAGCTGCCCGGGCTTCGGCCAAGCTGATTTAGTGGCTTTCCCGACAACCAACATCATTCCGACAAGGTGATCCGCCGGCAATTTTATGAGCTCGGCCACTTTATCAGCATCAAAGCCAATCATGGGACAGCTGTCATAACCCATTCCCTTTGCAGCGAGCATAATAGTTTGAGCAAAAATTCCGACTGATCGCATCGCCTCGTCTCTCTCGAGCTGGGGCTTTCCATCGTAGAAGGGAACGATCATTGGCACCAACATATCTCTCGCCTCTTGCGGGGCATTTTGCCAGTAGCGCTCTGGCTCGCGGGCGTACGCCT